>JADFXK010000561.1 GCA_015233625.1 Deltaproteobacteria bacterium
CTCCGCCCGATACTCCGGCGGGACCACATCTGGCTTGAGCCGCATCTTGGTCAGTTCCGCGGCAGTAGCCGGCCCGATGGCGCAGAGTTTTATGCCTTTGAGATCGCGGACATCTCGCCCCTGCTCGGCCAACCGGTCAAAAAATCTGAACACGCCGTTAACGCTGGTAAAGACAATCCAATCATAATCCTCGATCAGGCCGATGGCTTTGTCCGTCGGAGCCCAGTCATCCGGTGGCCCAATGGAGATGGTCGGAAACTCGATGCAATCTGCCCCTGCCTGAGTTAATCCGGCCACGAACGAACTGGCTTGTTCCCGAGACCGGGTGACTACAATTCGTCGACCGAACAACGGTAGTTTTTCATACCAGGTCAAACTTTCCCGGAGCCTAACCACTTCCCCAACGACGATAATGGCCGGTGGTTTTAATCCCGCATCCTCGGCTCTGGCCGCGATATCGGATAATGTCCCAGTCACGGTCTGTTGGTTAGGCGATGTCCCCCGCCGGATCAGGGCCACGGGAGTGCCGGGAGCCCGTCCAGATTCGATCAACTTAGAGGCTATCTGTGCCAAATGCCCCATACCCATCAGAAACACCAGGGTGTCCACCCCGGTGGCCAGGCCGGCCCAGTTTATGGACGTCTGGTCTTTGGTCGGATCTTCGTGCCCGGTAATGATGGCCACACTGGAGGCGTAACGCCGGTGAGTCAGAGGAATACCGGCATAGGCCGGAACCGAAATGGCCGAAGTCACGCCGGGAATCACCTCGAACTCCAGACCCGCGGTCACTAGTTCTTCCGCCTCCTCACCACCTCGACCAAAAATAAACGGGTCACCCCCTTTGAGGCGAGCCACCATCAGGCCTGCGGCGGCCTTGTCCACAATGAGCCGGTTGATTTGTTCCTGGGCCATAGTGTGTTGGCCGCCTTGCTTGCCGACATAAATTACTTCGGCATCAGGACGGGCCATGGCCAATAGCTTGGGATTGGCCAAGAAATCATATATTACCACGTCAGCCCGAGCGAGGGCTTCCGCCCCTTTGAGGGTGAACAACCCGACATCGCCCGGTCCGGCGCCGATTAAAAAGACTTTTCCATTATTCTGGGGCATAATAATATCGCTCTTGTTGGGGGTTGCGAGTCTGGTGTTACGGGTTAGATCGATAACAGATAACTGAATTGGCGCCGCTACCCCAATTATATAGTTATCCCTGGAACTGGTAAATCCGACGCAAAATCTCTCGCCCGCCCTGATCCAGCAGGTGTCGGGCCAGCCTTACTCCCAAGATTGCTTCCTGACCCAATGGGGCCGCATCGGTTCCTCGGATGAGTTGTTCACCTTCCGGGTCGGCTATAAATGCAGACAGATGGACTCGACCGTTGTCCAACTGGGCCAACCCACCGATGGGCACCTGACAGCCACCCTCAAGGGTAATCAAAAAGGCCCGCTCCGCAGCTACAGCCGCGGCCGTCTTGGGATGATTGAGAAAAGAGGCCGACTCATAACTGTCGATGTCATTGAGCCGCATCTCAATCCCCAGGGCGCCCTGGCCGACAGCCGGGATGAAGTCCTCCAGGTTGAGATATGAGACCTTCTTCTCCCCCAAGTCAGGGGCCAGACGGTTAAGCCCCGCGGCGGCCAGGATGACGGCATCATACTCGCCCTGAATTAGTTTCTTCACTCGAGTATCTAGATTTCCTCGGAGGGGCAGCACGATTAAGTCTTTACGGAAGGTCTTGATTTGGGCCTGGCGTCTCAGGCTGCTGGTCCCGACTCGGGCGCTCAAAGGTAAGCCTCGGACTCCGTCATCTTGATGGCTTATCAAGACATCCCGTGGGTCTTCCCGCTCCGTGATCACCCGGATTCCCAACCCGGCCGGAATTTCGGTGGGCACATCTTTCATGCTATGGACCGCCAGGTCTACCCGACGATCCTGGAGAGCATCCTCTATCTCCTTAACGAACAGCCCCTTACCGCCTACTTTGGCCAGGGGAACATCGAGAATCTTATCCCCCGTAGTCTTGATAATAACCAGGGCGACTTCTGTGTCGGGATGATGGCTCCGGATTTGATCGGCCACCCAATTGGCCTGGACCAAGGCCAGCTTGCTGCCTCGGGTGCCGATCTTAATGATCTTATTATGGTTTGTTTGAGAAATCATGTGGGTTGCGGGTCTCGGGTTGCGTGTTTTCGGGTTCCGGTGACTTGTTATTGGTAGATTGTTGTAAGTCTCTAATTTCCGGTCACGAGAATCGACTTACGAGTTGGAAGTGTCAGGTTGGCAGTCCAAACCACGAAGCTCGGGGTTAATGAGACTTTTGGGATATCAACACGAAACCCGCAACTCGGAACCCGTTAGTGACAGGAATGACAATTCGAAGACGAGCAGGAAGAACAACCGCTACCTTGACTGCTGGAAAAATTTCCCCCGCTCTTGTAGCTGCACGCCGACATCTGGCGTTCTACGTGATC
>JADFXK010000562.1 GCA_015233625.1 Deltaproteobacteria bacterium
TATTCATAATTGGCAATATCGGCTTTTTAGGCAGCGGGATTTTCTACAACGGGTTCTTGCCGGCCCTGGCCCCACCAAACAAGCAAGACTGGCTGTCTAGCGTCGGTTATGCCTGGGGGTACGTGGGCGGAGGTCTGCTGCTGGCCGCTCATCTGGCCGTGATTTCCTTTTACGACCGGCTGGGCCTGAGTGACGCGGGCCTCGCGGCCCGGTTGTGTCTGGTTTCGGTTGGCCTATGGTGGGGCATATTTACCATTCCGGCGGTTCTTTGGCTCAAAGACAGTCCCAAAACCAGACGGATTCAGTGGCGTCCGGCCCTGGTCGCGGCGATTGGCCAGGTCATGGCCACTTTGAGGACGATTCGGCAACGGAAACCCATTTTTATCTTTATTCTGGCCTACTTCTTCTATCAAGACGGCATTCAGACGACCATTCTCATGGCCTCCATCTATGGGGCGACGGAATTGCATTTGTCCATGGCGTCTCTATTGGGGGCGCTACTCCTGACCCAGGCCACGGCTTTTCCCGGGGCTTTGCTCTTCGCCAAATGGGCGGAGAGATGGCAAACCAAACGGGTGTTGATCGGGCTGTTAATCATCTGGCTGGGTCTGATCCTTTACGCCTATAGAATGACCGCGGCCTGGGAATTCTGGACCCTGGCCGGGTTGATCGGCCTGGTGCTGGGCCCGAGTCAGTCACTTAGCCGGTCCTATTTCAGCAACCTCATCCCATCGGAACAATCCGCCGAGTTTTTTGGATTTTTTTCCGTCAGCGGGAGATTTTCGGCTATCCTGGGGCCGCTGGTCTTCGGCCTGACCAGGGACCTCACCGGCAGCTCCCGCCGGGCCATCCTAAGCGTGCTGGTCTTCTTCCTGATCGGCCTGGCCTTACTGGTGGCCACACCGGGGCGGGGGCAGCCTGGTGATTTGAGGGAGTAGGGGATCGGGCAGGGGTACCAGTCTTGTGTCTCTTGGCTATTTCAAGTGGGTGAATCAAAATGGACTCTCGCGGCCAGCCTGGTCAACCGGATGATGAACTTTCGCAAGCGTCATCTTCAATCATCTGTCTGAACTATGATTTCGCTGATTATAATGATTAACTATGACAAAAGCAGACTACCCACGTTTTGGACAACAGGTGGTCTATGGGGAGGGCATGTCCGGCCCTGAAGCCATATCAAATTTATCGAGCATCGTGGAGCGGTCGAATGGAGCGGTTGAGAGACCTTCACAACAGGACTATACGAATAACAAACGAGCGATGGGAACACATCGAGACAGAGCATCCGGAATTATCAGATGAGCTAGAAAAAGTACGGGAAACCTTGCTCGTCCCTGATAAGATAGTCAAGTCTCGCACCGACAAGGAGGCGGAGCTTTTCTATCGGAATTACGAGACAACCCACATTGGGCATAAATTCATGTGCGTTGTTGTTAAAGTCCGGGCGGATGATTCGTTTATGATCACTGCCTATTTTACGGATACCATAAAGAAAGGGGAAGTGCTGTGGGAAAGGACGTGAAGGTTTGGTACGATCAGGAAGCAGACTATCTGGAAGTCATTTTTGAGAGAAAAGAAGGTTACTTTAGAGAAACCGAGAATGATGCGGTCATGGAGAAAATAGACGAGGACGGAAATATACTTGGTTTTTCAATATTGAAAGTTAGTTCATTAAGAGGTGGAAAGCCTCTCTCCGTAACTCTTAAGAGCCTGGCCGCCTGATGGACTGTAGCCAGACGCCCTTCAATCGCTTAATCACAATTCCATTATCCGACACCGGTATCCTTTGAACGGTTACAATTGACTTTTTGGTGTGCACCTCCTCGCTATCCGTGCTTGAACTATGATTTCACAGATCAGGTGTGATTACTCTGATTGAATACTGAATTATGTCCCGTCTCCTCTATATCGGCATAATCAACAAAAAATCAGCGAAATCAAATGCAATCAGTGCAATCACAGTTCAGAAGCCGGCCGGGTGATGAACTCCCGCAACCGTCATCGCCAATCAACCCGTGCCTGAACTATGATTTCACTGATGAGGTGTGATTACCCTGGTTGAATGGTTGCTGTGGGCATCGCATTTTTTTAGTAGGTAATTAATAATCTAAATAATATGATTAATGATATTTATGAAACGTAAAATATGTCAAAAAGCATCAATTTTACAGTACCTATAGTAATGGATATATAGTGCCTTTTTTTGTTGACATCCATAACATATTATGCCAGGTATTTATCAACTATCGCTCTGGCTTTTGGGACTCAGGCTGCATAGCGTTGATCAATTTCATGGTGGCATCGGCTACCCTAAATTTAGTTGTGGATAGACCCAAAATAAAATTCGATTGATCGCTGATGTGATTTTCGTCAAATGCGAGTTGATTTATTACCTATGATGCTTGCCTAGTCTGGGTTGATCAATGAAAGAAATCCCCGGTAATTATAGCACAATTTTCATAC
>JADFXK010000563.1:0-1915 GCA_015233625.1 Deltaproteobacteria bacterium
CCCGACAGCAGATCCACCATGAACCCCAGGAAGGTCTTGACGCCGCGAGAGGCGTACTCAGCCAGATACACACCTCCGGCCAGGCCGACGGGAATGGAGATGGCCGAGGCCAGGATGACCAGCGCCGTGGTTCCGACCAGGGCCGGCCAGATGCCGTCAAAGACGGGCTGTTGTCCAAGCACGGCGGCCAACCAGGGAGTATCTCCAAAAAAGAGGGTCGGGCCGACACCAGGGAGGCCCCGTACCATCAGAAAGCCCACCAGCAGCGCCACCGCCGTCAGGACGCCGCCGCCGGACAGATAGACCCAGGCGGTCAGGAGCCGGTCAGATGTCTTGGGCACGATGCGGTTCCTTAATTCGTCGGCCGGCCCCCCGGAGGACCAGGTTGACCACGGCCGTCAGTCCAAAAAGCAGCAGTCCGGCGGCGAACACGGACTGGTAAGCCATACTTTGGCTGTCCGTGGCCAAAACCAGGGCGATCTGGGCGGTCAGCGTCCGGATGGAGGCGACCGGGGAATCGGGCAACTGAGCCGCATTCCCGGCCAGCATGAGGGAGATCAGGGTGTCTCCGACGGCCCGTCCAAATCCCAGGACGGCGGCCACGGCCAGACCGCGGGAGGCCGCGGGAAGCAGGACGTAGCGCATCTGTTGAATCCGGCTAAATCCCAGGGCCTCTGCGGATAACCGTAGCATTGGGTCGAGCTGGTCCAGCCGGGACTGGAAAACCAGTACGATGGTCGGGAGAATGAGCAGGCTCATGGTCAGGGCAGCAGTCAGCAGCGAAAACCCCGTACCCGCCTGAAACCAGTCCCGCATCCGGGGGACCAGCAGGAAGACGGAGACGAAGCCGTAAACCACGGTCGGGATGCCGGTCATGAAATGAATCAGGACCAGCCAGAATCGGGCCGGCCACCCCCGGCCCAGCACATGGACCAGGGCGCACAGACCGATGGCCAGCGGGAAGGCCAGAACCAGAGCCGCCACCGAGAGGGCCAGCGACCCGGCGCACATGGGCAGAATACCGAACTTACCGTCAAAGGGCTGCCAGCGCCAGGAAAAAATCTCCCCCAGACGGCCGGAAGTGACCAGGGGGAGACAAAAGGCGGCCAACAACACGAGCATGGCCAGGATAGCGGCCGCGGAAAACCCCGTGGCCAACAGCAGGCCCCGCTCAATCCACTTGTCTGATTTGTTTTGGACCGACGGTGAAATGGGATGTTGTCCTTTTTGTGGGGTTTGTCGGGTGAATGCTTGACCGTCGACCCAACCTAGGGCGTAGAAATGGGAGATCAACCCTTCCGTCGCGATTTTCTCAGGTGTTATGTTTCATTCAGACAACACCTTATCTTCTTCAGGCGTTCTACTGAAAAAGGTCAAAATCTTGTTTCTAAGTTCCGCCCGAGCCTCAATAGACAACTGCAAGAGTTTAACATTATCAAAGGGCGTGGATTTGTCGGTTATTTTTTCACACCTGACAGTAAATAGTTGCCTAAAATCAACCATGTGCTGTCGAGTCTCCATCCTTTCTCCTCGAGCGCTGAGCTGGTACTTCGGAAAGAGGTCATGTTCGGCGTAAACAAACAATTCCACAAAACCATACTGGATTCCCACCGCAATCCGTTTTACCTTCTTATCATCAGGAAGGTTCTCCCATGTTTTTGGGGAAACAGCCTGTTCAGGAAACATCGGCTTATTTATTCTGGTAAAATCTTCAGCAAGATAGGGATTGGTCAGAAATGTAGGACGCCACTGAATTAAGGGGCAAAGGATAACAACTGTATCTGCATCAGAATAGAACATACTCACGGACTATTCCTTATAGAATTCATCAACGTCGTGATAGTCGCCTGAGGTCGAAAGTTTTTTGTAATCAATAAAGGACTTGTTCAGCCGGACCTCATTGATCCCCAAAAAG
>JADFXK010000563.1:2006-2463 GCA_015233625.1 Deltaproteobacteria bacterium
GTCGTGCCTGCCGGTTACATCGGAATTGACGAGGCTGTTTAAGGAATAATCCTTATTCTCAACATCCATTTTTATGCCTCTCCTGTTTTTCGCATATACTCGATAATGGGGTTCTTGATTGTTTTCTCATACTCCGCCAAGATGAGATCGTGCAGATCATCTGTGACGGTTAGGAGATCATCGGCATTGACATTTGTCATGTATGCATCAAAGTCAAGAGTGAGTTTACCGCCTTTCTCCTTCGGCTGGAGGGCTTCCACGTATCGTAGTCGGTAATCACCCCGTTTAATGAGGGTGTTGAAAAACATCTCATGAGCGTCTTGAATGGCAAAGCGGGTGATCGGAAAGGTTGTATTGTATAATGATTTAAATGACTCATTTGTACGTTCAAACATCGGGCATTCGTCGACATAGCGTAACCCGACGCGATTGATAATAGGAATACCGGTAACTTTAA
>JADFXK010000564.1:0-1899 GCA_015233625.1 Deltaproteobacteria bacterium
GGAGTTTGCCAGTAAAATAGTATAATCATCGACATCCACGACATAAAATGGGTGGGTGAGAGATTCCATCGTAATTTTAAATAGATCATTTTGTTTCTTAAAATTCTCTTCGACAGTTCTCATGCCGGAAATATCTTCTACCCACCCTTCGAGGTAAGCCACGCTGCCGTCCAGGTTCATTACGGTCCGTAAAGTCAGGTTTGCCGTAATCACGCCCCCGTCCTTTCGTCGGTACTTGGTTTCTTGGACCAACCAACCACCCTGGTGAAGAGCTAGATCTATAGCTTGAGACCGCGTCAGAGGATCAACGTACAATTGCTGGGCAATATTCGTAACTGAGGAAATCAGTTCTTGGGGGGATTCGTAACCCAGCATCTTCGCCAGGGCGGGATTGACTATCAAGAATCTTCCCTCAGGGAGCGAGTGAAACATACCTATGGGGGCATTTTCGAACATTCCTCTGTGTCGCTCGCTGCTCTCCTGAAGGGCCAGGTGATTTTCCAGTAATTCTAATTCCAGGCGTTTTCGTTCGTCAATTTCTTTGACAAGTTGTTTTTCACGCCTTATGTATCCTCTAAATACAGCATACGATAAAGCTGTGACTACAACTGTAGTAAACACAACAGTCACCACATTAGACATAAAAAGGGTCATATCAGGATAAATGAAATACTTAATCACCTGATAAGCAGTCATGATGGTGAATGTGGCCAATGCCGTCGACGCCAGAAGGTAGATGTACTTAGATCGGTGATTTTCCGTTACCGCACTTAATAAACGCTGAACGGGCTTAGGACTGGTTTTCATTCTTAACCTCATGCACCTGGTACCGATTAAGAAAGGGCCTACTCCAAGATCGGCCTGGATGAACTTTCTTAGAATAGCCTACTTTTCTTGTATATTACTCCAATTTTAGTTTCGCAGGGGCTGCTTCAGTGTCATTAACCTAAGATTCCCGGCCTGGTGTCCGTATTATCCAGGGTGGTGCTTCGCTGACCCTGGGGATACGGTTCCAATACGCGCAGCACCCGTCAGTTAGCGACATCGGAACATACCCTACACTAATTATAGAGTTAAATCAATAGAATTAGGCTAGGACCAAACTGAAATAGCCGCTCCTCTCAAAGGACAGGTGAATGACTATTTTGTGGCTCGTGTGAACTTACCTCTTTACCCTAAAATCAGGGCCATGAAGAAACAAGACCATGATTACGGGGACACTCAATTTTTCAAACTCAATGTCATGGCCGTTCACCAGTCCGGGTACGGCAATTCTAATTTTGACAGGATTAACAAGATTAACAGGAGTTATGGACCATGATAATCCTGTTGATCCTGTTAATCCTGTCAGAAAAAGAGGTGGCCGGGAATGCAAAATTAAAATTGCTGGTCCGGGTACGCCTTAGTCGGATAAACCTTTTCCTACTTTTACCGACTTAGGCAGGGTCGCCCTAGGCTCTGCCCATGTCGTCGGCCGAGAAGCGCTCCGGTATAGCCTTATTGACGGCACAAATCCTTAAAAATATCACTCCCTGCCCCCATTGCCCGACGGGAAAGACTCCCGGCCGCTCGGGAAATGCCCCTAACGAAATGAACCCGCCACCCTATTTACAGGCTGACTAAATGCGCATATCATGCGTACACTTTGTGAGAGTACTAAACAGACAAAATACATAAGGAAGCAGGCGTGGTTTGGCCAAAACAATGACTTCTTGGGAGGGCGGGACCGCCGGCGGCTATTCACGAACGGCTGAAACAGATTATCGGAAAGGAGAAATAATGAAAGGAAACGAGAGGATAATTGAAAAGCTAAACGACCTGTTGTCAGACGAACTAACCGCCATCAATCAATACATGGTTCATTCAGAAATGTGTGATAACTGGAAATATGAACATCTG
>JADFXK010000564.1:2026-2450 GCA_015233625.1 Deltaproteobacteria bacterium
CATCTTGGGGCGGAAATAGGGGATCAGGATAAGAGTGACTGGAGTGCCGAACATGATGCCATATTATCCTATAACGACGGCATCAAACTGGCCGTGGAAATAGGCGATAACGGCACCCGGGAACTCCTGGAATCGATCCTTAAGGATGAAGAGGATCACATCGACTGGATTGAAGCCCAAATCGACCAGATGAAACAAATGGGTGTCCAAAATTATTTGGTGGAGCAAATCGGTTAGGTCGGCCATTTCGACGGTAACTACTTAATTTTTACGATCAACTCTAAGTAGTCCAGGCCGCCGGAAACAAAGCGTCGACGCGTTCTCCTTGATCTACCGCTTATTGGATAGGAATCTCCGACAAACGGTCATTATCTTTCTCGTGATAACGGAAAACAAAGGGGTTGACTCGATTTGGGGTTACAAT
>JADFXK010000565.1 GCA_015233625.1 Deltaproteobacteria bacterium
GTCTGGGTTAACCGCCGCTGAGGCAAATATGGTCATCGCAGATGTTTCCGTCGTCCCGGAGCCAATAAGAGTCAAGACATATGCCGTCGGTTTTGCGCCATTAAAAAAGATCTTCAAATGCTGCGCTTTGCCTCCGGTGGCCACATCGCCGCCGTCGAAAATACCGTTGACCAGGTTTGGTGAATAAAGAGCCAGAATATTTTTGGCATCGGCCGAAATCAAACAAATGGCGCTGCCGTCATTGTAGGACTGGAGATAGAGTTTTTTGCCGTTGGCCGCGGCCCATATTCCCATTGTCGGCGTTGGGACGGCAGTAAAGGTAAACGTCCCGGTGCTGGTGGCCGTGCCTCCTGGTGTGGTCACACTGATGGTCCCGGTGGCTCCGGTCCCCACCACGGCCATGATCTGAGTGGCACTGCTAACCGTGAACGACTGCGCGGCCGTACCCCCAAAGGACACCGCAGTGGCCCCGGTCAGGTTGGTGCCGGTGATGACTACAGAAGTCCCGGTGCCGCCGGAAGTCGGGGTGAAGGACGTAATCGATGGAGCTGGTACACCCCGCACAGGCCAGACGTAGTAGGTACCTATTTTAAGGCTGGCGAGGGCGCTGCCGTCAACCATATAAACTACCCACGCGACGGTCGTAGTGGTGTCGTACGTGGTGCTCGACCAGTAGGTTTCCGACTGGGCACTGGTAAAAGGGTGACCCGCGGGCAACGCCGGGGTAAAATGGTTGTAATCGGCTAAGCTCCTCAGCTCGTTTATGTTGGATAAACGCCAATCTCCGGCTTTTGAATCATCGGTCAAGCCACAATGACCGGAGGATAAGCCAATGGCGGCGGATAATGCGTCAGTCCAGGATTTCCTCCCAAAACAATCGGCGTTTTTTAGCCAGATCAGACCGGTGAGATTATCCGTGACGGTGCCGTTGCCGTTATCAGTGAACCGGGGGTTGGGCCAGGGCACGCCCTTTTCGAGATCGCCGTCATCACCGGTGGCATAAGAGGTGGTTTGGCCGGTTTTAGGCACAGGCGCGGGATAAGTGGAAGCCACCGCCTTGGTCGAATCCGAATAGTCTAAATTCTCCTCGGCTGGTCCCCAGGTGGAACTGGTCAAAGTATCTAGGGACGCTGATGGTCCACCCTTAACGGGCCAGACGTAGTAGGTACCCGTCTTAATGTTGGCGGGGACGACGCCATCGGCCAGGTAGACGAGCCACGCGAAGGTCGGAGTGGGGGCGTAGGTAGTACTCGACCAATAGTAGCTCGACTGGACGCCGACAAAGGGATTACCCGTGGGCAGGGCCACGGAATGATGACCTTCATCTGTTAAGCTTTTCAGCTCGTTAATGTTGGGCAAGCGCCAATCCCCGGCCTTAGACCCATCGGTCAGGCCACAGTGTCCGGTGGTTAAGCCACTGGCATCGGTCAGGGCCGCGGCCCAGGTTTGGGTGTTAAAGCAGTTGGCGTTTTTCAGCCAGATCAGGCCGGTGAGATTATCGGTGACGGTGCCGTCGCTGTTGTCGGTGAACCGGGGGCTGGGCCAGGCCACACCCTTTTCGAGATCGCCGTCATCACCGGTGGCATAAATAGTGGTTTGGCCGGTCTTAGGAACTGGGGCGGGGTAGGGTTGACTTTCACTCATACCAGAGAGGCAGCAGAATAGGAAAGCCAGGGCCAATAGAGTGATGGTGATTTTTTGACGTCGCATTCATTTACCTCCTTGGGATGTTGATTTAGGTTCTTTGATTGTGGTTACAACTGCCCATATGGTAAAGAATCAAGCCTCTTCATTCCTCCAGTTATTTCCCATCTATTGCCACAAAGTATATCTAATCAAGACCTGCCTGTAAAACAAATTAATCTACCAGCTAATTCAGTTATTCAGTTAGCCGAGATCAACATCCCTGATTGTAACATCAAAGATACATAAAGGATGATTTTATTGCTTAGCTAGGTCAAAAAACAATTATATTAGCCAATGTTCAATATAGGTGAGACAAGATTGTTGACCTATAGTCAATTTTTATTATGATTGTTAATATAATAACAGGAACGCTAGAGATAAATTGTCGGCTATCAAGAACTTGGACTGCGGAATTTCTGATTCACTCATAATTCGGTGAGCTATTTTTACCAGCTTACCTTCTGGAGTTGACGCCGGGACAGGCACCTCATGCGCCGCCTCTAAACCAAATACTCCAGTTCGTCTTTCAGGTGGCGGGTCATCAGGTCGCGGACCGCGTTTAGGGGGGATTTGTTTTCGTAGAGGATGTCGTAGACTTCGTCGCAGATGGGCAATTCGATGTCCAAGCGGCGGCAGAGGTTCTTGATGGACAGGGTGTTCTTGACTCCTTCGGCCACCATGGCCATCCCGGACAGGATGTCGGTCAGCGTCCGGCCCCGGCCGATTTCGTAGCCGACGGAGTAGTTCCGGGAA
>JADFXK010000566.1:0-480 GCA_015233625.1 Deltaproteobacteria bacterium
GGGTATACGACCAAGAAGGACCTGACCTCGTTCGGCGGCTTCTTCTTTATGGGCCTTATCGGGATCATCATCGCTTCCCTGGTGAACTTGTTCCTGCATAGCGAAACCATCTACTGGGTTGTCACCTATGCCGGTGTGATCGTTTTTGTTGGTCTGACGGCCTATGATACCCAAAAAATCAAACAAATTGCCGCAATCGGATTTGCAGATGAAGAGATGGAACACAAAGGGGCCGTGCTTGGGGCGTTGACGCTGTATCTGGACTTCATAAACCTGTTCCTGATGCTGCTCAGAATCTTGGGAGGCAGGCGAGACTAACTTCCACGAAAAATTTTCATCCACCTCAAAATTTCCATTGACATCACGTCAGTGGCATAGTATGATATATAAAAAGTCGCGTTTAGAAGCTCCGTCAAACGGACCGCTTCATGGCTGGTATGGCTATACCGCCGCAAAACGCGGCTTTTTTTATTGTCAGTA
>JADFXK010000566.1:505-2439 GCA_015233625.1 Deltaproteobacteria bacterium
GAATATGTATGTTGACCGTCCGGATCGGTTTCATCTCCAATTGCGCCCCTGATATTTGGTATGATGATTTCTTTTTGGTGTGCCCCCCTACCCAGGGTGGCGCTTCGCTGACCCTGGGCTAGATTGGGTAACCCCTCCGGGGTATTAGGACGGTGGCCTCGTCAGTGGTGAGCTTAGCCCCGGCGGTGGACTTTACGGGTAAATAACTTTGTCGTTGGCGCTCCCCATATTATGTAAATTTCTGATCTATCTTGACCCTGATCCTGTAAATCCAGATCTTTTTCACTTAAAATATTATGTAAACTCCCGAAGGAAGTTTACATAATATCTCTTATCGGACGTTGGATATGATCATTAAATTCCTCGGCACAGGCTCCGCCTGGCAAATCCCCGAATACTCCTGTCAGTGTCGCATCTGCCAAACCATGCGCCAATTGGGTGAACTCCGCACCAGATCAGCCATCTACGTCCAAACCGTCCAGGAGAATATCCTGATCGACTGCGGGCCGGATATCAAATGGCAAATGAACACCTGGCACATTCCCAGGCCTGACGCGGTCCTGATAACCCATGAGCATGGAGACCATTACTTAGGCCTGGACGATTTACTGTCGTTCCGCCGGTCGGTCACAGCGGCTGTATGGACGCCGATTCCGGTTTATGCCTCGGCTGAAACCTTTAAACGGATTGATCTGCGCTTCGGCTATCTGTTTCCGGACACGTTGGAAAAGCGGCCGGCTGAACCTGGGGCCGGGCTCCTGGGCCTGAAAACGTCGGTCGTTCCCTTCAGGACCTTTCATGGACAAACGGCGCCCGGCTCTCTGGGATACGTACTGACGGAGGTCGGGCCCCAAGGTCGGATCTTCCGTCTGGCCTATACTTCAGATTTTTCCAAGATCGCCGGCCAAACAGTACTCCTGAGCCAGATCGACTTGTTCATCATCCAGAGCAACTGGTTACATGAACCTTTGGAAAATCGGCCTAATCACATGAGCTTGCAGAACGCTTTGGAATACATCAAAGAATGGCGGCCCAAACGAGTCTATCTGATTCATATTTCAGATCAGGACCGGGTCCCGGGTGATCCGTGGAACGAACTCCCCAAAAAATACCGGGCCAAGGCCCCGCTGGCTCATCCATTGACGGGGCAGCCCTACCCTGTCCCCACCTGCCAGTCGGAATGGCAGAGCCTGGCCAACGAGATTTCTCAGGATTTCGATTTGGGTATCCCGATTACCGTAACCTATGACGGCTTGACGGTTGATTCGGATGCAATTTGATGTTCGGAGGGAAAATTTTGGCGGCGGGTCCCCCGCAAGCTATAGGTTTTAAGAAAAAGATTTGGGGATACCTTTGATGCCACGCTTTCAACATCCCGGTGATCAGTCGAAAAAGACTCCGATCCCAAATTCTTTTTCTTAAGGTCTATATCTACACACGCCCGGTGTCAGGTTTTTGGAGACGGGGGAAGAATCTTTTGAAAATTTTCGAATTTTAAGGGTCCGGCCAGAATCCGAACGATCTGCAGACTTCTGGCCTTTAAAATACCTTCCTTGTCCGGGGTCAGCATCTGGAGAATGATCCGATCACCTTTGGCCAGTCCTCCCTTGACTATTTCGTCGGCCAGGTCAACCCCCGGCTTCCCGCCAATTTTGTCTCCAATGTAGATTATTGAATAAGCCGTATATTCATCCTGCGACGCCTTAAGCTCGACCATGGCCTTGGCGATATCTTCCTTGATCAAGATATTGGATGCTTTGAATCTGAGTTGTTTAAGGAATTTGAGCAAGGTGATCTGATTATTGTTGTTGGTTTCCAGCACCAGCACCCGTTCGGCATCACGCATCGGCATAGTCGATATCTCCATGCCGCAACGTTTGCATTTCCCGGTTTTCCCCATGATACGATTGGGCACTTTGCACTTGGGGCAAAGG
>JADFXK010000567.1 GCA_015233625.1 Deltaproteobacteria bacterium
ATCGTTCGCATCGGCCATCACGACTCCTTCCTTCATCCCGGAAATCATGGCCGATAACTTGGCCAGTTCCGCCTCGGCTTTTTCTCTCGCCTCCCGCAACCTGAAGTTGGCCAGTCCCAACTCGTTATTGACCTTGGTCATTTCCCCTGTCGATAATCCCGTCGTCTCTAAGTTGCGATATCGTTCTTCACAATTCTTGAGTTTTGCCTCCATCCTGGTTTTGTACAGACCGATCTCAATCGCCGCATGCAGTTCTCGAAGGGTCCACGGCTCAGGCAGATATGTCCATGGTTCGGTTAGCTCAGCCTGGTGAAGCATTTCGGTATCGGCGTCGGCAATGAGATAAATGACGGGAATATCATGGCCGGAGCGGACTTGATCAGCCGTCCGGACGCCGTCCGGTTCGTCGTTTAGTCTTATATCCAGCAATATCAGATCGGGCTTTTCGGCTTCCGCCCTGGTTACAGCCTCTTCGCCAGAAGACACGACCCCGCAGACCGTATAGCCCAACTGCATAACATCAGATCGAACACCATCGGCAATCGCGGTGTCGCCTGCAACTATCAGTATTTTCCCTTTTGGCATATTTTTTCCGGCGATTATCTTATTCTGTTTATTTTTATGATGACTTCTGTTCCCCCATCCCGTCTGATCTCTACTTCTCCTCCAAGCTGATGGGCGACCAGGCCGGTGATCAACTCCCAGCCCAACGACGATGTTTTCCTCAAATTCATTTCTCGCGGCATACCCACCCCGTTGTCCGAGACGATCAGGTCCATCCCGTCTTGACCGCGGGAACACAGGGAAACCCTGATTTCCCCTTTTCGATCACCCGGAAAAGCGTGTTTGAGACAGTTGGAGATCAATTCATTGAGCACCAAGCCACACGGGATGGCCGTATCAATCCCGATGGAGATATCTGCAATCTCCGTCTTCAAGGCAATTTTGCCGGGTCTGATGCCGTAGGACTTGAACAGGGTTGTGGTCAGGCTGCTGATGTATTTTCTAAAATCCACATAAGCCAGGTTGGGAGAACTATAGAGCCGCTCGTGGATCAACGCCATAGACCGGACCCGGCTTTTAGTCTCTCTTAAGATATTCCTGATCTGGAGATCGGGGGAATACTCGCACTGCATATCCAACAACCCGGAAATGACCAACAAGTTGTTCTTCACCCGA
This sequence comes from Deltaproteobacteria bacterium, assembly GCA_015233625.1. Lineage (GTDB taxonomy): Bacteria > Desulfobacterota > JADFXK01 > JADFXK01 > JADFXK01 > JADFXK01. Next base: position 1,180 of record JADFXK010000567.1, read on the forward strand.
TGGTGGATTTCTTTGAGCAAAACCTCTTTTTCTTTTAGCGAAGCCGCGATCAGTTGCTCCGCCCGGAGGCGGTCGGTAATGTCCCGGACAGCGGCGATGACCACTTTCCGTCCCCGCAGGGTTAACGTGTTGGCGGTGATCTCAACAGGAAAAACTTTGCCGTCTCTTTTCAAATGATATCGGAGGGGAACATGATTGACCGGGTTTTGGTTGTATTCAATGGTCTTATCCGGCTCGGCCGATATGACGGTATTGGGCCGTCCGATCAATTCTTCCGGGGAGTAACCGTACATCTGGGAAATGGTCCGGTTAACATCAATAATTTCACCGGTACCCTGTTCGAACAAGAAAACGCTGTCCGACGCGGCATCGAATAGCGTCCGGTATTTCTCTTCACTAAATCGCAGTTCTTCTTCTCTCTGCCGCAGGGCCGCCTCAGCCTTCTTGCGTTCGGTAATATCTATCCCCAGCTTCAGGACCAGCGGGGACCCGTCGATATCCATGAAGGGATAGGCATAAACCTGAAAAATCAACTCATCCGGGCCGTGCCACTCCCACGTTTCAGCCTTAAGGTTGTGCAGGACACCTGCGGCCGCACATGTCCGGCAAGGTTGAGATTGGTTATAAAATGTCTCATGGCACGTCCTTTGCTCCGGACCGCCCAAGAGATTCTTAAGGTATTGATTGGAAAACCTGATTGAATAGTCCGGTCCCACCAAACACACAAATCCGGGCAGATTGTTCAATATGGCAAAAAATCTTCTGCGTTCGCCCTCTAATGACACCTCCACCCGGCGGCGTTCTTCCACTTCCTGTTCCAGGTTCAGCGACTTCAAATTGACTTCAGCCAGAGACCGACGCAGATCATCGGCCATCATCTTGAAGTTGTCGGTCAACACGCCGAATTCGTCATTCCGAGCCGGCATCCCGTCCATGGCCGTAAAATCACCCCGACCCAACGCCTTAGCCCGCTTCGCCAGGTCGTCCAGGGGCCGCCCCAAGCCTCGGGCCAGTTGCCAGATGAGCCATATAGACAACAAGAGCATGACCGCAAACATTACGATCATGACCATGGTCCGTTTTTTTATTTCCGCCAAAAGGGAGTCTTTAAATGCCACAGCCCGGATAACGGAGATATTCCCTCCGTGTTCCCGGTATCCTTTGTTGGCCGCGACGACGGTGATCCGGTCCGGTTTGTCCAACACCCGAATCTTACTCCTACCTTCCTT
>JADFXK010000568.1 GCA_015233625.1 Deltaproteobacteria bacterium
AGTTGATGTTGCAGGAACTCCTGTAAAGACGTCGGGCCGTTGCCCCGCGGTTGGACCGGGCCGGCCGCGATTCCGGTTTGCGGCGCAAACACCATGGCGATGATAAACAATGCTCCCACCACTATGGACAATCCAAATTTCTTATTAAAGACATAGACTTTCATCGGAAACCTCCTGTTCTAATTAGTTAGGTAAGAATCATCTCGCGTCGGGACCGGATCAAATTAAGGAACCTGGACGTGCACAAATGCTCGCTTGAGGTGGCCCCACCCTTTTGTATCGCCTGGCGAGGCGTTTCCATTGAGCCACGTCCCCGCGCTTTCCAAAACTATTACATTATAAGCTCGCCTTGATATAAATGTAAATAGGGAGACCACCCATTTTAAGGGTAATCTCCCTAAAAATTTGGGAAAAAACCTGAGATCGGATTTGGGAAACGCCGCTGAGCAAATGCCGCTTCCTTCTCATCAATAATTAATCAGACCGGCGTCGGTCATTTGGAACCAACAACCTGTGTCATCACAACCCAAATAGGTGAGTTGCAGCCAGTAAAAGTTCCCGTCGTCAACGAAATACATCAGGGGAACATAGATGTCGCTGGCATCGGTCAAGTAGGCATGATCACAAGCCGTGAAGCCACTCGGGTCTTGGAAGTCAGAACCGGTGTAGAGAAAATAGCCGTTGTCCTGATACTGCACTTCGAGCCAGAAATAGTCGCTCCCGATATCGATGATGGGAATATAGAGATAAAAATGATCGTCCAGCACCGCGGTACAATCATCTCCCTGCGTTCTGCCTTGAAAAGGCTTAGAAGCTCGGGGCCCGCTTTTCGGAGCGTACTTTGAGGTCCCCTCTGTCCCGCTTTGCTTCGTGTCCTTTACGTGTTTAAAGAAGTCGTATAATGAGGCCGGGCCATTAACTTGAGGTTTTACCGGACCGGCGGCGATTCCGGTTTGCGGCGCCAGCACCATGGCGATGAGAAACAACGCTCCGACCAATATGGACAAAACAAATTTCTTTTTGATTGCATAGGCTTCCATGGGACACCTCCTGCTTTGACTAATCTGAAAAAATCATTTTGCATCTGGAACGGATCAAGCTGGGAGACCTGGGAGTATTCAATGATCCCCTCGGGGTGGCCTTGCCCCTTAAAAATCACCTGACCAGGCGCGTCTGTGCCACCCGCACTTTCCAAGAGTTGTTACCTTATTCTAATTATATTATAGGGTCTCGAGGTATCTTTGTAAATAGGGAGTCCAATCAAATTAATGGGAGAATCGCCCTAAGGGCTTGGGAATGAACCTGAGATCGGATATCAGACCATCGCGGAACAAGCCGGCCGGTGAAGCCGCGTTTAACCCGGCCCGGATCAAGCATAAATCTACCGGAACCATTGGATGTACTTAATCCGTAACTAGATCCCCGCACCGTTTCCAGGGCAAGAGCTGTCCCAAGCCTTAGAAGAAAAGCCGGAAACATCCTGGGAAAAGCCTCTTGCCCTGGTCTTTGATGCTGAAAAGTTCCTGGTTACTCCACCTTTTTCCAGGTCTCGTCAGGATCATATTGCTTCATGGCCTTGACGATCTGCTCGGCATTTTTCCCCAGGTCCTTCTCATAAACAATTCCTCGTTGATTGACAATGAAACTCATTATTCCCGTGTCTCCATATCCGGCTGGAAAAGCGACCAGGGCGAACCCCAGGGTCATCTTTCCGTTGACGACATAATCATACTCCCCTCCCTCGGCATGTTTACCTTGTGCTTTTAGGATCTTGAAATAGTATCCGTGGTATGGAGCAAGTTTCAGCTCACCCTTTCGTCCCGCGGTTTCAAATTTGGCCGCCCTGGCCGCTAAGGGGCCGATGAGGCTGTTGGTTTCCTGTTCTTCCGTCTCCCAGTACAGTCCATCCCGCAAATCCGGATCACTGATCATTTTCTGGGCAAAAGTGACGGCCTGATTTCCTGCTACGCCCTTACAGGCATAACCCAGATCCTTACAGGCATATTCCCGTTGGGCCACGACATAGGCCTTCATGAAATCTATAATATTCAACTCATTTCGGCCTATCCACCGGGCGAATAACTCATGCTTGCCGGCTTTGGCATCAAACACCCAGGCGTCACCCTTCTTGATGATCGGGACTGGGAAAGCCCAGCCTTCTTGACCCACATGAAGAACAGCCTTGTCTGCAGTTACGGCTTGAATCATCCTCTTCTGTTCATAGGACTTGATGAACTCTTCTCGACCTTCCTTATCTTCCTGATCATTCTCGGTAGAGATGAGTTCCTTGCCTGTGGGGCCAAAGATGGCTAACAACTCCTCGTGGTTATGAGTTTTGACCGCCTCAACCAGATCGCTTACGGCCGCTTCCGGGGAGGCGAACGTTTTTTGTTTTACCTGGGCTG
>JADFXK010000569.1 GCA_015233625.1 Deltaproteobacteria bacterium
CTTCCGTAGTCTTCTGGTACGCTTCAAGCTTGGCATCCTGGCGCCTGAAATTCTCTTCCGTAGTCTTCTGGTACGCTTCAAGCTCTTCTTTCGACGTCTTTTTGTAAGCTTCGAGCTTGACGTCAAGCTTCCTCAAATTTTCTGCTGAATCCTTTTGGAACGCTTCAAGCTTAGAATCAAGACGCTGCAGGTTTTCTGCCGACTCCTTTTTGTAAGCTTCGAGTTCGGCGTCACGACGTTCTAAATCCTCTTTCCATTTGGCGTCCCGACGATCTAAATCCTCTTTCCACTCCGCGTCACGACGATCTAAATCTTCTTTCCACTTGGCGTCGCGGCGATCTAAATCTTCTTTCCACTCCACGTCACGGCGGTTGGAGTCCGCTTCCCACTTCCTTTGACTCTCTTCCCACTTCTTTTGATCTAATTCACGGTTTTCTTTCAACTCCCGCATCATCCGATCAAATCTGCTTTCCGTTTCCTGCCTATCAGAAAATTCAGGGCGGCAAACCTGAAGAATGAAATCCCGGATTGACTCATCCGTTTTGATGAGCAACGGCAGGTCCTTGAATAGAGCTTGCTTCAATTCCTGTAATTCCATGATTTCATTCTCCTTTCACGTCAGATTTATCATCGGCGACACCAGAGAATCCTGCGCCAGGCTCTAGGAGGTGAAAACGTCTCTAAGGATAATGGTCGCCTCTCGCTCCGCGGCCACAGAAACGATGGACAATTTAACCCCGGTAAACATCTCGATGGCCGAAAGATATAATTTGGCTGCGGCGGGCAAATCGTTCCAAGTCCGGGCGGATGAAATATCTTCTTGCCAGCCGTCAAATTCCTCATAGCAGGGAACGCATTCACCTACAATAGCCAGGTCGGCCCGCACGCTACCCATAATCGGATCCCGGTACCGGTATCCGGTGCATATCTTGATTTTGGGGAGTCCGGTCAAGACGTCGAGTTTGGTCACGGCCAGGTCACTCAAACTATTGAGCCGCACCGCATCACGCAGGACGACAGCATCAAGCCAGCCACACCTTCTGGGCCGTCCAGTGGTGGAGCCGAATTCAGCACCCTTTTCTTGGATCCAGATGCCGACATCATCACTAAGTTCCGTGACAAAGGGACCGCCGCCGACTCGGGTAGTGTAAGCCTTGACTACGCCTAAGACTCGATCCACATGCCGCGGTCCCAACCCTGCCCCGGCCGTAACTGCCCCAGCCACCGGATTAGAAGACGTCACATAGGGGTAAGTGCCATGATCGATATCCAAGAAAGTCCCCTGGGCGCCCTCAAGCAACAAATTCTTGCCTTGTTCAAGAGCCTCGGCGATGACCAAAGATACATTGGCCGCAAATGGCCGAAGAACCTCAGCAAAACCAAGGCATTTCTTATAGACGGATTCCAGGTCGATAGGGTCTTCACCATATAGCTTTGACAAAATGAAGTTCTTCTCTTCCAGATTACGCTCCAGCATCTCCCGGAGAAGCTGAGGATTCAAAAAGTCGACCACTCTGATGCCGACTCGGGCGGCTTTGTCTTCGTAGCATGGTCCAATCCCCCGGCCGGTGGTACCGATGGCTTTATTGCCTTTCTTCTTCTCCCTGGCCAGATCTATGCCTTTATGGTAGGGCATGATCATGTGAGCCCGTTCGCTGATCAGAAACCGTGCCGGAGATAAAGGATAACCCTGGGACTCGAGCTTATTCATCTCCGTGATGAGAACCTCCGGGTCAACCACCACACCGTTGCCGATCAGACATAACTTGTCCTGGTGAAGAATACCGGATGGAATCAGATGAAAAATAAACTTCTGGCCGGCCACCTTAAGGGTATGACCCGCATTATTGCCACCCTGGAAGCGGATAATAAGTTGAGCCCTCTCGGTCAGCAAGTCAACCAACTTGCCCTTGCCTTCATCCCCCCACTGCGTACCGACCACTATTACATTTGGCATGAAAATCGTCCTTTCATTGCAGTCCATGAATATTTCAAAGAAGAGCAAGATGCCGAGGGCACAGAGATTTGGGACGGGTCTATCGATTCATTTCAGCATGTTCAAGCGCGATGAAATCTCTGCGTGTTCGCTCTTCGCACCGGCCCCACGCGTTTTGCCTTTAAAACAACCCAACCATGAATATCACATTTCAATTTGGGATGGCTATCACAGGCAGTAATGGGGAGGTTGGTCATGCTGATAATAGATTTTATCCATCGGCTTTGGCTTCCTTTTACCCCAAGCGAAGGAAAAATGCAAAGCATTTTTGACTTATCCGCCTGGTCGGGGTTGGCCTTTTCACATTTCAGACCTGGCCGAACCCGGCCACGAGACCCAAGGCTGGTGAATTAAGATTCCAGGCTTTGTTTTCGTATGACCCAGGGTCAGCGAAGCGCCACCCTG
>JADFXK010000056.1 GCA_015233625.1 Deltaproteobacteria bacterium
TAAGATCGCCTGACCAAGGGGGACAGGGACATGGTGGATAAACCCAAGGCGGCCATTGCCTGGCTGGGGGCCTGTGGCGGCTGTGACGAGGCCATTGTTGATTTGAACGAAGTGCTACTGAAGGTCGCAGAAGCCGTGGACCTGGTGTTCTGGCCGGTGGCTCTGGACTTCAAGTACGCTCAAATCGAAGAATTGCCGGACGCGTCCCTGGCCTTTAGCCTGATTACCGGATGTGTCCGGAATTCCGAGCATCAAGACCTGGCCAAATTACTCAGAAGGAAATCCGAGGTGGTACTGGCCTTCGGCTCCTGCGCCTGTTTCGGGGGGACGCCCGGTCTGGCCAATTTTACCACCAAGGAGGACATATTCAATTGGGTCTACCGAGACGGGCCCGCGGTAGATAATCCCCACGGGCTTTTCCCACAGATCGAAACCGTGGTCTCCGAAGGGACGCTCACCCTTCCGGAATTCTTTGATCACGTCTATACCTTGAACCAGATTATTCCCGTCGATTATTACTTGCCCGGCTGTCCACCACCGCCGGACCTGATTACCAACGCCATAAATGCCATTATCTCTGGTGACTTGCCCCCAAAGGGGTCGGCCTTGGCCCCGCGGCGGGCCTTGTGCGAGACCTGTGTCCGGAATAAGACCAAACCCTACCGACTTGAGATAAGCAAGGTGAAAAGAATTCACGAGGTGGAGGCCGATCCCGACCTGTGCTTCCTGGGCCAAGGAATCATCTGTTTGGGACCGGCCACCCGGGGCGGCTGCGGCGAGACCTGCATCAAGACCAATATTCCCTGTCGCGGATGCTTTGGGCCAGTCCCCGGTGTAGTGGATGGGGGAGCCAAATTCTTGTCCGCACTGGCCAGTTTAATCAAAGTTGAGATAGACGAAGATCCCAAAGAGGTCATCGCCACCATCGTCGATCCGGCCGGTTATTTTTATCGGTTTACCCAGCCGGCCTCCATTTTGGGCAGTAGACAGGCGTAAAAAACAGGGGGGAGGGTTGAACGTGTCCGAAAGAGTGACGATAAATCCTATAACCAGGCTGGAAGGTCACGGGAAGATCGAGATCTTTCTCGACGACCAGGGCCAGGTCGAAAACGCCTTCTGGCAGGTGGTGGAACTTCGAGGTTTCGAGAGGTTGTGCCTGGGCCGGCCGGCCGAGGAAATGACCAGGATCGCCCCCAACATCTGCGGCGTTTGTCCTTCGGCCCACCATATGGCCGCGACTAAAGCCCTGGACGCGTTATATGGAGTCGACCCGACACCGACGGCGAAACTGCTCCGGCAACTTGAATACAATGCTTTTTACCTCGAAGATCATTTTATCCACTTCTTTTTCCTGGCCGCGCCGGACTTTGTCATGGGACCGGACGCCCCGCCGGGCGAAAGGAACATCCTGGGCATAATCGCCAAACTGGGCAAAGATATCGGATCGAGGGTTATTGAAGTTCGGAAGAGAAACCGGAACATCATTAAGCTTCTGTTCGGTAAAGCACCGCACCCCGAGGGCGGCCTCCCGGGTGGAGTCTCCAGGGGAATAACCGAGGAAGAAAGAAAATGGATCAAGGACACCGCCGAATATTCCATAGAATTCGCGAAATTTGCCCTGGAGCTGTTCAAAGACCTGGTTCTGGACAACAAGAGCTATCTCGACTTGATCCTGAATCAGGCCTATAACCTCAAGACCTACTATATGGCCCTCGTTGACGAGAATAATCGGGTCAGCTTCTATGACGGCAAAGTCAGGGTAGTTGATCCCCAGGGGCGGGAATTTGCCCTTTTCGACCCCCAGGACTACGCCGAACATATCGGCGAATGGGTGGAGCCGTGGACTTATGTCAAACTGAACTATCTGAAGAAGATCGGTTGGAAAGGTTTGATTGAAGGTGACGACACGGCCCTTTATCGGGTGGCTCCTCTGGCCCGTTTAAATGTGGCCGATGGGATGGCCACTCCCCTGGCCCAGCATGAATACGAGAACATGTTTGACCGACTGGGCGGCAAACCGGCTCACCATACCCTGGCCATGCACTGGGCCAGACTGATCTGCGCTCTCCAGGCGGCGGAGCACAACTGGATCATCGCCAACCATCCACTCCTGACGAGCAAAGATATTCGCAACATGAATCTAAGGCTAAAAAGAATCGGCGTGGGCTGCGTCGAGGCTCCCAGAGGAACCCTATTTCATCATTACGAAACCGATGGCCAGGGTCTCCTGACCAAGGTTAACTTGATCGTGGCTACCCAGAATAACGCCGCGCCCATCTGCCTGTCAGTCAAGAAGGCCGCCCAGGGGTTCGTTGAGGGCCCGGTGGTCAAAGAGGGCTTATTGAACCGGGTGGAAATGGCTTTCCGGGCCTATGATCCTTGCCTGGGCTGCGCCACCCACGCCTGGCCGGGACAGATCCCCCTGACGATTAACATCCGGGAGAAGGATGGACGCCTTGTCCGAACTATCAAGCGCCCCTAAACCAGGAGCCAAGACCCTGATCCTGGGTTTGGGCAACCCGATCCTGGGCGATGATGGGGTGGGCCTGGTCATCGTCCAGGGACTCCGGGGCCGGGTCAAGGGGTCCGATGTGGCCGGCACGACCGGGTCCGGTCTGGCCCTCCTGGACCTGGTCGCTGGATATGATCAGTTATATGTGGTGGATGCCCTTCTCAGCCGAGACGGCCGGGTGGGTGATCTGGTAAAAATAGAAGACGGTGACGGAGCGGGACTGATTCATTTCTTTTCCTCCCACGGTCTGGATTTTTTCAATATTATGCAACTAGGCCGGGAATTGGGCTATCAGATTCCAAAACTAGCCGGCGTTTATGGGATTAAAATAGGAGAGAAGGTCTCTTTCGACGAAAACCTGTCCGAACCGATTAAAGAACGGATTGAAACCATCAGGCAGGCAATAATTAGAGATATTGTGGCCGGGCAGCCACAGGACACAACATGATGACGGGTTAAGGCCATGATTTACAGCGATCGCCGCAAACTTATCGCCTTATATGAAATGATCAAAGAGGGACATGGGCATACCCGACTCCAAGATTTCATGGACTCGGTCACCCGGAATACGACTCAGATCATGGGGGTCAAGGCTTGTGCCATCAAGATGTTGGATCCGGAGCGAAAAAGACTTCGCTTCGCGTCAACTCACGGGCTAAGTGAAGACTATTTGTCTAAGGACTACATTGAGCTGGACAAGAGCGGGATCAACCGCCAGGTCATCGAGGGCTCACTTTATTCCATCGGCCGCATCGATGAAGACCATTATTTCCAATTTCCCGAAGATATCCGGAAAGAGGGCATCAACTCCATGCTTTGTCTTCCCCTTACCGCGGATAGCGACACCTTTGGGGTATTATGCGTTTACAGCGAACAGGCTAATTACTTTAATGAAGCGGATATCGGCCTCTTTTCCATCATGACCGATTTAATCGCCTTAACCATGGACCGAATCACTCGCGACATAGCCCAGTCTTGGTTTATGAACAAAGCCACCCATCAAATGCGTTCACCGCTGAACACGATCAAGAGCATGTTGCACCTGCTCGACCACGGTTATCTCGGCGCCCTAACCGAACAGCAACTGGAGATCGTGACCCGGTGCACTACGAGGCTGACCATACTTCAGCATACGGTCGATGATTTACTCAAGCTGGCCGCCAAACGGAGAGAAGTAGGTCTGCCACGCCTGACTCCCATGAATCTGGCCGCGACGGTAAAAACCCTTGAACCCATGTACCGGGTCCAGGCCACCGAACAAGGGATAGGCCTTGAGGTTCAGATATCCGAAGATCTCCCCAGCATCATGGCTCAGGCCGCCATGCTCGACGACCTACTGAGCAATCTTCTGTCTAATGCCGTTAAGTATACCCCCGCTGGCGGACTGGTCACCGTCCGTCTGACGATGGCCGCGTCTGGTTGGGTCCAGCTTGAGGTGTCGGATACCGGCATAGGCATTCCCGAAGTTGATAAGCCCCGACTCTTTACTGAATTCTTCCGGGCCGAAAACGCCAAGAGTATGGTCGAAGAAGGGACCGGCCTGGGGTTGGTTATCGTCCGAGAGATTCTGGATCGGCTCGGGGGCACCATCCAGTTAGATAGTCTGGTGGGGCAGGGCACGCGCTTCACCTGCCTCTTTCCAGCCGCGCCCCAGCCGGCTCCTGCGGAATGAAGGAGGGTGGCCCAGACAACTTGTTGTCTGGGTGGTGAAGCCACAAGAAGTCAAATTAGTTATGGTTTCTGATTCAAAAGAGTCAATTGTAACCGTTCGGGATATACTTCAGGTCTTGCAGATATCCAGGGCCAGGCAGACAACCCGGTTCCGGCCCTCTGACTTGGCCCGGTAAAGCGCTTCGTCGGCGACTTTTATGAGGGTGTCTGGGCGGGTATCTCTTGTGGGGACGACGGTGGCCACGCCCTGGCTGATGGTTAGCCAACTGCAGGTACCAGAATGGACGTGCGGGATACTCAACAACCGCAGGTTATCGCTCATATTATTGGCCAGAGCCAGGGCGCCGTCGGAATTTGTATGTGGCAGAATACAGCCGAATTCCTCGCCCCCGTAACGCGCGGCCAGGTCTGTTTTGCGCTTTATTGAATTGTCCAGAGTCTGGGCCACCTGGACCAGGCAGGCATCGCCGGCCAGATGCCCGTAATTGTCATTAAATAATTTGAAATGGTCAATATCGATCAAGATCAAGGACAACGGCAAAGATTCACGCTTCGAGAAATCCCAGACGTAGGTCAGATATTCATCGAACCGGCGGCGATTGGCAATCCCGGTTAAGCCGTCACGGAGTGAGAGCTTTTTCAGCAACTCACTTTTGATCTTCAACTCGACATGGGTTTTTACCCTGGCCTCGACCACGACCGGACTGAACGGCTTAGTAATATAGTCCACCGCTCCGATATTAAACCCTTTGATTTGATCTTGTTCACTGTCTTTGGCGGTAATGAAAATGATCGGTATATCCTGGGTGCGCGGGTCAGCCTTCAACTCCTGGCAGACCTCATACCCGTCCATCCCGGGCATGACCACATCAAGCAGGATTAAATCGGGAGGAATATCGGATCTGGCCACCTGCAACGCTTTGGCCCCGTCTACGGCTACCCGGACGGTGTAGGACGGCCGGAGTAATTCCACCAGAATCTTGGCATTCCCAGGTTCGTCATCAACAATAAGGACAGATTGTTTGTGACAGATCTCATCCATGTCGGTCTCCGTCAAACGGGGCATTCATTTCCTGGGCAAGTATTTTTAGAGAGGTTAAAGCGTTGGGGAAGTCATAATTACTTAAGTGCCCCTCAATTTGCTTCATCACGGCCGGGTACATGGAATCGCCCAGACACTTTTTGAGACGATCCAGACAATCCTCGGCATCTGTATCGAATCCTGCCAAAAGTGTCGCCAATTCTACCAGAATAGGGCCAAATTCAGCCGGGTCCGGAGGGCCGTCCTGACGCTGCGGAGACTCCATCGGAGTTTTCTCCAGCTCCCTGGCTGACTCCAGCACCGGCTCTAATGCCAGCTTCAGATGGGTCAATAGCTCGGAATAGCCGGCCTCATTTTTCTCCTTGAGACCCATTTCCAGTTGCTGGGCTGCGCCGTACACGCCATGGGCCGAGAGGTTTCCAGCAATGCCCTTAACGGTATGGGCTAACCTCTCGGCTGTTTCCAGCTCACCCTGATAAATGGCTGCGCCGATTTCTTCTGTTATTTTATCATACCGTCTACAAAAATCAATGAGTAACTGTTTGAAAAATAGCTTATTCCCATTAACTCGGGCCAGGCCGGAGACCAGATCGATCCCGGGCAAGGATTCCGGCAGATCGGTTTCTCCATCCTGCACCCTAGATCTTTCCAACCGCGCCATTGTTTCTTCGCCAATTTTCCGCTTCCCCGGTTTGATCCAGCGCGTCAGGACGGAGAACAATCGCGCCGAGTCTATCGGTTTACTCACATAATCATTCATCCCGGCCGCCAGACATTCTTCTTTGGCCCCCTGCATGGCGTGGGCGGTCATGGCAATGATGGGCAATTCGGCGCGCCGAACATCCGACCTGATCACCCGGGTGGCCTCATAGCCGCTCATCACCGGCATCTGGACATCCATTAGCACGACATCGTATTCGAACTCGTATACCGCCTCTAATGCCTGCTGGCCGTTATCGGCCTTCTCCACGATCAGCCCGAAGCTCTCCAGTATCTCCGTGGCAAGTTGTTGATTGATGATGTTGTCCTCGACCAACAGCACGCGGGCGCCGGCAATCTCGAGATTAATTTCGCGTTCTCTGACAAAAGAAGGTTGCGGTCTGACGGCTTCTGCAACTTCTCGTCCGAAGACATCCATGATGGTGTTAAACAAGAGTGATGGGGTGACCGGCTTCACCAGAAAAGCATTGATCCCGGCTAGCCTGGCCTGCCTCATGACCTCCTCCCGGCCGAAAGCTGTGACCATGATGATCAAGGGGATATGGCTCAACCTGGTATTTACCTTGATTCTTCTCGATGTTTCTATCCCATCCGTCTCTGGCATTTTCCAATCCATAAAGACTAAATTATAAGGCCGGCTGGCCGACGACTTCTCCAGTTCCAAAATAGCGGCGGCGCCGGAATCCACTGTCTCGACCTCGAAGCCGAAGGACTCAAGCTGGTCTCGGAGTACTTCCCTGGCCGACTCATTATCATCCACCACCAGCGTCTTAAGCCCATCCAGATCTTCTGGAATGATCAACCGTCTTTCCGCTTTTTGCTGAGGGCGGACAAAGGTGGCGGTAAATTTGAAGGTGCTCCCCTGGTTTGGCTCACTGGCTACGACTATTTCGCCGCCCATCATCTCCACCAGGCGTTTGGAAATAGCCAGACCCAACCCCGTGCCGCCGAATCTGCGGGTGACCGAACTATCTGCCTGTGAAAAAGCAGCAAAGAGCTTAGCCACCTGGTCATCAGTCATCCCAATGCCGGTATCTTTCACCGAGAATCCAAGTTTACAGTAATCTGAATCACTTTCCACCAGCCCGACCTTAACTAAGATAGATCCCGACTCGGTAAATTTCAAGGCGTTATTAGTCAGATTGATCAGAACCTGGCCCAAGCGCAGGGGGTCGCCCACCAGATAACACGGCACATCGCCGGCCAGGGACACCACCAGTTCCACTCCCTTTTCCGCCGCCTTCACCGACATCATGTCGGCTATATTGCTTATGAGGAGGTCAAGGTCAAACTCGATGCTTTCCATTTCGATCTTGCCCGCTTCGATTTTAGAGAAGTCAAGTATATCGTTTATAATCCCAAGTAAAGATTGGGCCGACGACTCTATCTTGCCCAGGTAGTCGCGCTGCTTAGCGGTCAGTGACGTTTTGAGGGCCAGTCGGGAAAACCCGATGACGGCATTCATCGGTGTCCGGATTTCATGGCTCATATTTGCGAGAAATTCGCTCTTGGCCTGGTTGGCCGCGTCGGCCGCCACTTTGGCCTGTTTGAGCTTTTCTTCCCGATGTTGAATCTCGGTGACAAAATAATCCACCGACTCAGCCATTTCAGAAATCTCATCGCGGCCTTCGGTGGGAATCGGGACACTATAGCCGTCCACATGAGCGCGCATACAAGTCTTTAACGCGGTAATTCTGCCGAGAACAGACCGGCGGATGTAAAAATAAATCACCAGCGCACTGAGAATCCCCACCATCGGAATAGTGATCAGCTTTATGGACAGGTTTTTGATGTCGTGATTAAAACGATCAGATTGAATTCCAATGTCGGTTTGTATTCCGGAAAAAATCCGGCCAACGGTCTGGGCCAGTTCCCCGGATAGAAATTTGTTTTTAATCAGGTTTTCTTCTAAGTTCTGCTGTATGGTGATCTGATTTTCCCTGAGTGAAAAAATACTCCCCGCGTCGGACCAATTTTTGATTATCGCCAAATGAATCGGCGCCATGGCGGCCTTGGCTTTCGGCGAAAGCCTGGAAAAAGTATTCCCGACCTCGGCCGGCAGTGCCGCGAATTCTTCTTTGATACTGGCTAACTCACTATTGTTATTAATATTTTGTATGTACAACAAGGTCATCGCCGCCTGGATGATCAAATTGTGCCAGGAACGAATCTGGTTGTCCTCCCCAGGCTCATTAACCGCCAGCGAGGACGTCCTGGTGTACGTATCCGGCAAGACAGAGACCCGGGGTTGGCCGGGGTCGACGTTGAGAGTACTTATTTCCAGGACAATCCGATATAGCCGGGCCAGAACCTGTCGGCTTCGATACTCGTTTTCCAGGCGGTTATTGGTGATGTCAATCAAGGTCTTCAGGTTGGCGTAAATCAAATCGAGCTGCCGGGACAAGGTCTCGAGGTCTTTGGGGTCTATCCCGGCCTTACGCAGGGGTGAAATGAGCCTGCCTTTTTGAGTAATGCTGTCTTCTATATCTTGAGCCAGCTTGGCTCTAATGAACTGGTTCTGGGCGATGATAATGTCCGGAGCATGGGCGATCAATCGCTCGCTTTCTCGAATGAGTTGCGAGGCTCCGATCAGACCGGGGAGTTTACGGTGCGAGACGTCGGCGAATCCCTGGATAAATTGGTTGAATTTATATGTCGCCAGTCCCGCGGAAATGACCGTGACCAGCGTCATCAAAATCAGGCCGGTCAAGACTTTTGAGGCAATGCCCAGGTTGATGTTTTGCATCATTTTGTCATACCCACGTGCTGCGGTTGAAACGTTCGGCGGACAAGGCTGTGGTCGGATCTTGTCTATGGTTTCTTTATCCAATAGACCTGATCGAGCGGCGACAGCACTCCCCAGATATTGTCTTCAATTCCGGCCAGGTTTTTGTGATAAATAGTCGCAATGAATGGCTTTGAGATAAAAAACACCGGGAGATCATGGACGACGAGTTTTTGAAATTCAGCGTAGAGGGCCTTCCGTTTGGAGAAATTCATCTCACTCCCGGCCGCCTCCATGAGTTGGTTCACTTTAGGATTACAGTAGCCCTGGGTGTTGGACCAGATGACCCCCGGCCGAATGTTGTTACAGTCATAGGTGCGATGGACACCGATGGTGGGATCGCCCCAGTTGAACACATTATCTATGGTGATATCAAATCTGCCGTGAGATACGGTGTCGCCCCATTCGGAAAGAGTTTTGGAAGTGCGGACGGTTAATTCAACGCCGATCTTTTTCATCAAATCATGCCGCAAGTATTCAGTTAGAGGAAGATATGTGTTGACGCCCACCACGAAATCAATGGTGGCTTTAAATCTCACGCCATCTTGACCCCGCGGATAACCGGCCGCATCCAACAGCTCATTAGCCCGTTTGACGTCGACGTCATAATGTTCTACGTCGTCGGAGTAAAAAGGGCTATCGGGACTGATCGGACCGGTGGTCTTTTTTCCCACACCCTGGTACAAGGTTTGAACGATGAAATCGCGATCGATGCTGTGGGCTATGGCTTGCCGGACGCGGAGGTCGTCAAAGGGCTTCTTTTTGAGGTTGAACGCCAGCCAGAAAAGGGAACCTATGCCCTTATATCCTTTTCCCGTAATGACCAAATTATCCTGCCGGGCAGCCATCTTCAGGTCACTCCCCTTTTCGGCATAAGGCAGTATGTGGCAGTCACCGGTTTCCATAGAAATGGGTACTTCAACATCTGCTTGCCTGAAGAACCGATAGGTGATCTTGTCCAGATAGGGGCGTCCTTTGACGAAATAGTTTTGATATCGCTCCAGAATAACATGCTTGCCGGGAACGTATTCGACAAACTTGAAGGGGCCGGAGCCGACCGGGGCCAGGTTGGCTGGATGGGTCCGGATATCCCGGCCGTCACCGTAAATATGTTTTGGGATAATCGGCAGCAACACAGACGACATGGACAGGAAAATGGCTGGAGTCGGTTTGGACAACCGGATGATGGCCGTCTGGGGATCAGGTGTCTCGACCTTGGACACAGATGCAAACATGGATTTAAAGGGGTGATGCTCGCGCACGGTCATAATGGAAAACTCGATGTCCTTTGAGGTAATGGGCCGGCCGTCGTGAAAGGTGGCGCCCTTGACCAGATGCAGGGTCACGGCCAGGCCGTCAGTGGCTATTTCCCATTTTTCAGCCAAATAGGGCTGGGGGTTCCAATTTTCGTCAAACCGCAATGGAGTGGCAAACAACTGCGCCCCAATTAGACCGGTAGCCATACCTGACTGGATCGCCGGGTTAAAGTGTACTGGAGTATTCAACATGGCCACAACCAACTCGCCGCCATATAGGGGCTTCTCCGCCATGGGTTGTTCCGCCGCGGGTGAAAGTACCGGGAAAGTCGGACCGGCCAAGCCGGCCAGCAGCCACAAACACAATCCGAATAGATGGGCTCTCTTTCTAACCACTTGACTTCTCCTAGAATGGAGGGGAACCACGGATTAGCCTCACGAGAATCATCTTCCGCGACTCTCGAGAATAGGTCACGGGGCCCGGCGTGGCGGATTTAATCCAGGTCCACTTCGGCCTGGCAATTGATGCATCGCCTGACCCCGCGAAACAACTGTTGGCCGCACTGGGGGCAATGGTAGCGAGCTTCTTCAGCCCTGATCCAGGCTTCCGTGCCGGCCTCACGCCACTGGGGGATGGCCCGAAGCATGACTTTTTTCCCTACGGGCACGGGAAAATTTTGGATAATCCGGCAAGGAAATTCATCACATTCGTGGCACCCGGTCAGCCCTTTGAGATTAACGCAGTCTCTGATCTGGCATTTCTGACAAAAAAGGAAAGGTTTTTCCGATAGACATCCCTGGCAATGAATGTCGTTCACTGTCAGATGCTCGCTCCCGGAAAACTTCCCTTTGAACATCCCCACCAGTCGTTTCTTTAGCTCCAGATTGTTGTCCCGATGGGCCAGAACCACGGCGCAGACACCGCAATAAAGGCCACAAGGCGACAGCAGTTTATGATCTATCTCCATTCCGTCCCTCAAATCATTGGTCGGACAGTTTTTGACGGCACGAACCAAGGGATCCGGCCCGACTGACAGGTCAGGCTTCAGCAGGTGAATAAAAAATTCCCGGTTCCCCTTGGCCCCAAAGATGGGCGAGGCCGTACTGCCCTGAAATTGGAAGCCTAACTCCGTGGCAAAGTCGGCCAATTCCGACACCACCCGCTGGTGTTTGGCCGGGTCCTTGACCAGTCCGCCTTTGCCCACTTCGGCCCGGCCGACCTCGAATTGCGGCTTGACCAGAGCCACCACCTGCCCGTTCGGGGAGATCAATTCATATACTGATGGTAGTATTAATCTGAGGGAGATAAATGACACGTCAATCACGGCCAGAGGCACCGGAGGTAAGCCGGCTTCAGCCAGGTTGCGGGCATTAACCTTCTCCAGGGTGACCACCCGGGGATCATTGCGGAGTTTCCAGTCCAGTTGCCCGTGGCCCACGTCTAAGGCCCAGACCTGGACCGCTCCGTGCTGGAGGAGGCAGTCGGTAAATCCTCCGGTGGAGGCGCCGACGTCTAAGGCGGTCAATCCGGCCGGGTCGACCCCAAAGTCGCGCAAGGCCGCCTCCAGCTTTAGCCCGCCCCGGCTGACGTAGGGATTTTTCGGGCCCCGCACCTCCAGCAACGCCGTATCGGGCAGAGGACTACCTGCTTTTTGCACTGGCCGGCCATCCGCCCAGACCTGTCCGGCCATGACCGCGGCTCTGGCCTGCTCCCTGGTCGGGCAAAGACCTTTCTCGACCAACAATACATCAACGCGTTTTTTGAAGATCTTTGTCATGATTAAGCCCGCCTGGGCTTCTCCCGTCAGCAGATTTCAAGGTCATGGTGATTGATCGTGATATTTTTGAAAATGATTAAATATTAATGTGTTATAGCATATAAATAATTCTGTTGTCAAGTAATCCGACAGGAATTCAACAATTCTAATTTTGGCTTGACAACCAAGCAATTTTTATATATACCTCGAACGGCCGTAGCTTGTATTTTTCCAGATCGGGGCGTTACTCGTGATGGGTTGTTTTCAACGGGTAACAAGTAACAGGCTTTCAAAAAGCGCTAATTATGCCCGTGTTGAGCCTATCTTTAGACCTCTTGTCCCAAATGCTCGACCTGACGCAAATTCAATCTGTGTCCAGGGAAGGTGGTCCTTTTGTCCACTTTATTGTTGGCGTTGGGTGGCAAGTTCGCTCACGGGTCGGGATCGGGATGAGACGACTAAGGCCGTGGGGGAGGATAGGACCACGGTTTATTCTGAAGGGCCGTGGGTGCTATCTGCGGCCCTTTTGATTTGTTCTAAGATCATGAAGGACGTATGAATATTGTGCTCATCGGGTACCGGTGTTGCGGAAAATCTGCGGTGGGGAAGCTGTTGGCGGAGAAACTTGGCTGGGATTTCGTGGATTCCGATGCCCTTATCCAACTTCGATCCGGCCGGCCCATTCCCCAAATAGTAGCTGAGGACGGCTGGGCCGTTTTTCGCGACTACGAGCGGCAGGTGATCAGCGAATTGGCCCGGAAGAATAATTTGGTCATCGCCACCGGCGGGGGCGCCGTGCTCGACGACCGGAATGTTGCCCAGCTCCAAGAGAACGGTTGGTTGGTTTGGCTTCAGGCGGGGCCGGAGACGATTGGGGACAGAATGGCCGCCGACATCGGCACGGGCCAAGTGCGCCCGTCTCTCACCGGCGCGGACCCGGTGGCTGAAATCACCGCGGTCTTGCTCGAGCGCGAGCCACATTATGATAATGCCGGGGACATCGCCATCGACACCGGTTCATTGGCACTCCAAGAGGTAGTTGACCGGATCATAGACAGTCTGCCCCCTGATTTTGGGGCTGGTTCCTCCCCCAGACATTAACAAAAATCGTTAGTTGAAAGGAAAGATTAACTGGATGCCAGGTAATACCATTGGACAAGCTTTCAGAGTGACCACTTTCGGGGAATCCCACGGACCAATGATCGGGGTTGTCATCGATGGCTGCCCTTCTCAGTTGCCCTTGCGGTCAGAAGATTTTATCAGAGACATGGCCCGGCGGCGACCCGGTAAATCAGCGGTGGAGACACCCCGGGCTGAAAAGGACCGGGTGGAGATCGCCTCAGGAGTGTTCAAAGACCTGACCACAGGCGCACCCATTACCCTGATCATTCACAACCAGGATGTCAAAAGCGACCCGTATGAGGTGCTGTCCCGACTTTTTCGACCGGGCCACGCTGAGTTTACCTACTTTAAGAAATTCAATCACTTCGACTATCGGGGCGGTGGTCGGTCGTCAGCTCGGGAAACGGCTGCCCGGGTGGCGGCAGGGGTCGTGGCGGATCGCATCTTAATCCCAGCCGGAATCAAGGTGTTAGGTTACACCCTTGAATGTGGCGGTATTCGAGCCCAAAAAGTAGATCTCCGAGATATTGATCAGAATGAGTTCTTTTGCCCGGACATGCAGGCAGTTCCGGCCATGTCCGAAAAAGTGGCCCAAACCCGGAAGGAAGGCGACAGCCTCGGCGGCCTGGTGGAAGTTCGGGTTTGGGGCTGCCCCGCCGGCCTGGGCGAACCGGTGTTCGACAAGCTGGATGCGGAGTTGGCCAAGGCCGTGTTATCTATCGGCGCGGTCAAGGGAGTGGAATTTGGGGCTGGATTTGCCGCAGCCGGGTGCAAAGGATCCCAAAATAACGATCCACTTACGCCTGACGGATTCAGGACCAACAATGCCGGGGGGATTCTGGGCGGGATTTCCAATGGAGATGAAATTGTTCTCCGGGTTCCGGTCAAGCCTATTCCGTCCATTTATCTCGAGCAAGACACCATTGACCGGCAAGGCCACCCGGATAAACTAAAACTTACCGGCCGGTACGATGTTTCCGCCATTCCACGGGTCATTCCAGTGTTAGAGGCCATGGTTAAGATCGTGTTGGTCGACCACCTTCTTCGGTGGAAAGCCATCCGTTAAGTTCCGGACTGAGCTGTAATCGCCCGGAATTTAGACTGCCCATTCTCCGTTAAAGCCGGTTAAGACAGATCTCAGAAAGGGGACTTGTTATGTTAGGAAAGAAAGTTCGAATAGAAAGGGTGATGGACCGCAACACCAAAAAGACGGTGATCATTCCTCTTATTCACGGCGTGGGCATGGGCCCCATAGAAGGCATTAAGGACATTCGAAACTGTGTTGATACCATGGCCCTGGGCGGCGCCAATGCCGTCATCCTGCATAAAGGGATAGTCTCTTCGGCTCACCGCCGGAGTGGTAAAGATATCGGTCTGATCATTCACCTGACCGCCACCTCAAAGGATCATCGGCAAACTCTGGTTACGGAGGTGGAAGAGGCCGTCCGGATGGGGGCCGATGCAGTTTCAGTCCGGATCAGCATCGGCGGTGACGATGAACCTGAGATGTTGGACGTGTTGGGACTGGTGGCCCGGGACGCTGCGCACTGGGGGATGCCCCTGTTCGCCCTGATGGATCCGGGCGAAGAAAAAGACTCTCAGAAGCAAATCCTGGGGGTCATGCGAGCCGCCCGGATTGGGGCGGAATTGGGCGCGGATGTGGTCCGGGTGCCCTACACCGGAGACGCGGAGAGTTTTGCTGAAGTCGTGTCTGTTTGTCCGGTGCCCGTGGTGGCCATCGGGGGGGAAAAGAAAGCCAGGGACAGGGATATCCTGGATTTGATTTATGGAGTCATGTCTGCCGGGGCTTACGGTGTGTCCATGGGCCGCAACGTATTTCAATATGATAAGCCGGGCAACATGATCAAAGCCATCTCGTTGATGGTCCATCGGGGAGTCGGCCCGGACGTCGCGGCTAAATCTCTGGAAGAGGCGGCCATCCAGGGTGCTACATTCGGCACCGGCGTCATCTGGTAAGGCGTCTACTGCGCCGGCGGGGGAGAAGGAGGGAGGCTCGGGTGCGCCCTCTACTTTCCCGCGCGCCCTGCATTTCAAACATGTGCTTCTGTAACCAGACCGTTCAGGAGTGGTAAAAACGATTGAACAAGACCACGGTCGGGAAAGTCTTAACGTGGGATTCAAACCGGCCGTCGCCATGGCTGTCCAGCTCCAATTGAGAGGTGTCAACGCTTAACCGGAGAGTGCTTCCCCGAGCGCCGCGTAGGATCAAGTACCCGGCCAGGACCTGGTCATGGGCCACCAGCCGGGTCGACACGTCGACAAATCCACCCAGATCGGTGCTCCAATTCCGGCCCTCAAATCGAATAGACGTTGGATCCAGAATCGGCATTAACCCGCCGCCTAAATGCTTCCATGTCCAGCCACAGGACATAGCCAGGTCGGTTCTCTGCATCTTCCCGGACATGGCATCCCGGACGTCGCAGTTGAAGGTTTGAGTGATTCCCCCCCCTCGCTGTTCGCCATACCCGTCGTCATGGACCTGATAGGTAATGGTCCCGGTCAGCCCGACACCGCTGGGAAGGCCTCCCGGTTCGGCCTCCTGTTGCAGACTGAAAGAGTCGATGGCCAG
>JADFXK010000570.1 GCA_015233625.1 Deltaproteobacteria bacterium
AGATCGCCTCGGAATGGAGGCGGGGTCACGGTGTAGGCACCGTTTCCTTCGGCGGTCACCGGAATCTCAATGGAGTTTAGCATGGCTGTGGCCGTGTCCGGGCTGATCTCCAGGCCCAGGAACCGTTGAGCTAAGGGTAACTCGAACCGGATGGATGGCCGGGTCACCGGACGAGGATAGCAGTCGCACCGGTCTCGGCAGATCTTCCCGCCGCTAAGTCGGGCGATTAACTGGGCCGACCGATCCAGAGCGGATATCAGCCCGACGGGGTCCACACCCCGCTCGAACCGGAAGGACGCCTCGGTGGACAGCCCCAGTTTTTTCGAGGTCAGCCGGATGTTGGATGGATTGAAATAGGCGCTTTCGATCAATACGTCGGAGGTATCGTCTTTGATTTCTGAGTTCAACCCGCCCATGATTCCGGCCAGAGCCACGGGTTTTCGGCCGTCGCAGATGAACAGCATCTCCTCTTGCATGGGCCGGGCAGTGCCGTCGAGGGTGGTAAAGGTCTCGCCGGAGCCGGCTGCCCGAACGACGATGCGGCCCTCTTCCAACCGGTGATAATCAAAGGCGTGGAGCGGTTGGCCATATTCCATCATGACATAGTTGGTCACGTCGACTACGTTGTTGATGGCCCGGACTCCGGCGGACTCCAGTCTCCGGCGCATCCAGGCCGGGGATGGTCCAATGGTCACGCCCTGGACCAGGCGGGCGGCATATCGAGGACATTTGACGTCGTCAAGAATAGTGACCGAGGTGAGACCGGCAATGTCCGGCCCGGTTTCGTCCAGGATCAATTCCGGATAACGCAGCTTTTGCCCCAAGATCGCGGCCGCCTCCCGAGCTACCCCGATCAGGCTTAAACAATCGGCCCGGTTAGGGGTGATGCCGATTTCATACAAGTAATCCGTTCGGCCCAGCGCCTCAATCACCGGGGTGCCCAGGGTCAAGCCGGCCGGCAGGATCATAATCCCGGAGTGGTCATCCCCTATATTCAGTTCGGCCTCAGAACAAGCCATCCCTCTGGACTCCTGACCTCGAATAATCGCGGCCGTAATAGAGCGGCCGCCGGGCATGAGCGTGCCTTCCAGGGCCAGCGCCACCAGTTGGCCCTCAGCCACATTCGGCGCCCCGCACACAATGGGCAGGATGTCCTGGCCGGTGTCTACGGTGAGTAAACTTAATTTGTCGGCTTGAGGATGGCGGCGGCAAGAAGTGACCAGGCCGACCACGACCGTATCTAAATTCTTATCCAGCCGGATTACTTCCTCCACCTCCAGTCCGGCCATGGTCAGGGAATCGGCCAGGTCCTGAGGCGAAACGTTAATATCGACGTAATCTCGAAGCCAGCTTAAAGGGACTTTCATGATGTATTCCTAATGACGGCAAGATGAACAGGCAGGGGATAGAGACACTAAAGCACAGGATCAATAATAATGGGAGTTCACCTGAAACCTAAAACTGATTCAAAAACCGGACATCGTTCTCGTAAAATGATCTGATATCGTCTACGCCGTATTTGAGCATGGCGATGCGTTCCACCCCCATGCCGAAGGCAAAACCGGTCACGGCCCCGGTATCGTAACCGTTTTTGACGTAACCGTACAAGGCCGGGTGGACCATCCCGGAGCCGAGGATTTCCAACCAGCCGGTTTGACCACACAGGCGGCAACCCGCACCCCGGCACAGGACGCATTGAATATCCACTTCGGCCGAAGGTTCCGTAAAGGGAAAGAAACTGGGCCGGAACCGGACCGCCGTGTCTTCGCCGTACATTTGATGGACGAAGGTGGTCAATATACCCTTCAGATCGCCGAAGGAAACGCCATCGCCAACCATCAGGCCCTCCACCTGGTGAAACATGGGGGTATGGGTGACATCGGAATCACGGCGGAAGACCTTGCCAGGGGCGATAATCTTGACCGGGGGCGGGGTCTTTTCCATTACCCGGACCTGCATGGGCGAGGTGTGGGTTCGTAAGACGACATCTTCCGAGACATAAAAGGTGTCTTGCATATCTCGGGCCGGATGATCTTTGGGGATATTTAAGGCCTCGAAATTGTAATAGTCCAGTTCCACTTCCGGGCCATCGACAATTTCGAAACCCAACCTGATGAAGATATCGCAGACTTCCCTGAAGGTCTGGGTAATGGGATGGAGCCTGCCCCGTTTCGGCCGCCGGCCGGGCAGGGTCAGGTCCAAACCGGCTGACCGCTCCTTAGCCTGAGCCGTTTCGATGGATTCAATCCGAGTCACGGCCTGGGCCATGGCCTCTTCCAGGGCAGCCTTAACTTGGTTGGCCACCTGGCCGAGGCGCGGCCGTTCTTCCTTGGGCAACTCGCCCAGGCGTTTCATGATCGCGGCTAAGAAGCCCTTGCGTCCAAGATACTGGATTCGCA
>JADFXK010000571.1 GCA_015233625.1 Deltaproteobacteria bacterium
ATTGTTAGGCTATTATCATAGCATTCTAATGCTTTTTCTGACTGATCTTGTAAATAATAGCAAAGACCTATGGCCATGAGAGAGGTGGCCCTTTGTGAATCATTCGACTCATTAGTGGCAATATTCAGAGCCGCATTCATGGATTCAATCGCATCCTTATAATTCTTCTTTTCCACAGCTTCCGTTCCTTCAACCATGTACTGCTTCCAGTCTTTAGCCTCGGCAGTGGTAGTAGAACTCAATCCCAAAGAAAGAATTACAATAAGCGCCACCAGAATTATCCACCTTTTATTCCATGGTCTGTTCATATTGCATCCCTTAAAATATTATGATTCATGTCTTATTAATAAACTTCCCACTGCAATATCATCATTCTGATCGTCATTAATACTTACTGATGCTGATTCAATGCTCATGGTTCGAGAGTACGGTGTTTGCCGCCTCGCACTGATGTCCTTCGTTTCCGCAATCGAAGGTAATATCAACGGATGATATAGTCATGCGGATTTGAAAATCGGCATTTTGGAGTGCCAGCATCCCGCTGCCACGGGCGATTCCCGGCATGGCCACTCAAAAATGTCAGATTGCTGGAGCGCTTGACTATGAGGAATCTCAGGAAAGGGAGCGACACTTGATCTGGCCGTATTTCCGGGAGGCGCCCAAGCCCTCATGCCTGAAGTTACAATACTTGCGTATTGGAATCAAGAGTTTTCTCAAGGATCGGGACATTGACACCCCGTGTACCCCCCTTCCCGGTGGTCGCAGCCACCGGGGAACCATCAGGCACTACGCGAACTTCCGATCTTTGTGGCATCCTTCGACGGGAGCGATAACCGTATCTCGCCATGCACGGTCCCTCCCCATACGAACACCTTGGCTTGCCAGAGAGAATGTGAGAGAATGGGTTGTCGGCGGCTTTCGGATAGAGATTGAGCAAGGGACGCCCCCTTTGCAAATGGAAAAGTCGGCTCAGGGCGCTCCGTCAATTTCTCTCTGCTGGGCAACATAAGGGACGCCCATGAATTTATGCGTTTCCATTCTCAAAAATGGAAAGACCGAGTTCTCTGGCAATCTCCTCTCCCCTTCGCACGGCTCTGCTGACGGCGGATTGAGTCAAACAGAGCTCGTTTCCGACCTCTGTTCCCGCAAGTCCCAGTTCTTTGACTGCCCAGTAGGCCGCGACACTTTTGGCTCTCACCCTCTCAGGCTCTTTGCCGGAAGATTTGATTCGAGCCTCCGAGATGTTGAAGATCCGGGAAACCCGAGTGAAAATCGCCGCTAGATCGCAGCCCTGGTTCTTGAGCTTATATTTGCGCTCCATAGCCTCTCGGGCATTGGCAAGAGCGGATTCTACAAAACCACTGTCTCCCAGTATCCTTTCATCGCTTTTCATGTGGTCCTTCATCCTGCGAAGCGCCTGGATGCCACTCCACCCTCCCGCACTTCGAACCAAACCGCCTCCGGTCAACTCAGGCCGCTTGTCCATGGATAATCCACTTTGTACAAAATCTCGATACCGGGTGCGAGCCTCATGCTCGCTCCGAGCAAAGAGAATCAGGACCGACTCCGTGTCCTGCCAACCATCGTCAAGAGCACCCACCAGCCGACTGTGTCCGCTGTATGGATACCGATCCAGCTCGCTCAAGTCGGAAACGTTTCCCGCCCGCAGAGGATTTAGGTGAATGTAGCGAACCAGTTCGAGAAGATAAGGATCTTGCTGGCACAAGATGGATTTGTAGCGGTTCTGGAACAGGTGCCCCGACCGGTGATGGCGACGGTTGAAGTAAACCGCATAGCTTGTCAGAAGGCGCCTCATGATGGTTGAAACCGGCACGGAAGCAGTCCGAACGAGCAAATGGAAATGATTGGGGATGAGCGCCCAGGCAAAACAGCTCGTGGAGGTCTCCGTGAAAAGGGCAGCAAGGCGCTCGACAAAATGATCCCTGTCAGTGTCATCAAGGAAGATGTGCCCCCGCTCGATTCCACGGCATATGATGTGGTGCAGAGCACCTGCTGCATCAATGCGAGCTTGTCGTGTCATGAGAAAGACTATAGCACAAGCGGAGAAATGAAGCAACGCATACATTCATGGGCGTCCCCTAGTCCCTAGTCCTTCCGGGGATCATCATCGCCGTAAGCGGGGTGGTCGGCCCACGATTTGTCGAGGAAAGTCCATGAAGAGTTCGCTTCTTTCCAGTTCCTTCTCAGGGCTAAAAAAGCGTAGGCACCCGATCTGGTCGCAAAGCCAAACCTCCCTTGCCCCTTTCTCGAAGTACAACGTTTTCTTTTCTTCAATTTCTCCGATGGTGTTCGAAGGAGACCTTACCTCTACGACGATCTCCGGAGAATCAAGGTATGGCGCGTCATCATTCGGATTTCTTTTAAAAAACTCGGCGG
>JADFXK010000572.1 GCA_015233625.1 Deltaproteobacteria bacterium
TGGGAATACTTCGCCCTGGCTTTCGCCGGGGCACTCCTGGCCCAGATCCTGAACCAGAGTGCGGAGGTATTCCGCCTGCTCTATCGGGCCCGGGATTATGTCCTGGTCACCCTGGGCCAGTCCGTCCTATCCGCGGTGGTCGCCCTGGTTCTAATTATTTGGTGGCACAGCGGGGTGTTGGGCTTTTTTTGGGGGGCGCTGGCCGGGGCACTGGTGGCGGGCGCCATCGGCTGGTGGCGGATCCGGGCCTATCTGACCTGGACCGGCTGCTCTCCCGACTGGTGGCCCCGATTGCTCAGATTCGGCGGGCCGCTGGTCCCGGAGGGGATGATTCTGTATCTCCTGCATACGGCCGACCGGTGGTTCGTCGGTCATTACAACGGCCCGGCCCAATTGGGCTTGTACGCCGTAGGCGCCAAATTCGCCCTGGTCGTTTCCCTGGTCGTCACCACCTTTCGCCAGGCCTGGTGGCCGGTGGCCATGGAGGCCATGCACCATCCGGAGGAAGCCGAGCTGTTCAAGATCGTGGCCCGGTTCTACCTGGGCATGGGGGCGGCGGCCGTGGTCATGCCGACGGCTTTGTCGCCGAAGTTGATGTGGTGGTTGGCCGCGCCGGAATATTTTGCGAGTTATCCCCTGGTCGTCGTGCTATCCTGGAGTCCTGTTTTTTACGGCTTCTACCTGATCACCGGGCTCGGCATCTGGAAAGCGGCCAAGACGGCCTGGTCACCACTTATTTTGGCTATGGCGGCCGGAGTGAATGTGGGCCTGGACCTGTGGCTGGTGCCCCGCTTCGGCGGCCTGGGCGCGGCCGGGGCTACTTCGGTCTCCTTCCTGATCTGGAATGCCCTGGCCCTGGGGGTCAGCCGGCGGCTTTGGCCGATCAATTTTTCATTTGGGATCATGGTGTTCCAGACAGTCATCGGTGGACTGGCCACGGCCGTCATCCTGGTCTTCCATGCTCGAGGTGGTCCGGAATGGTTAATATTCTTTATGGCCATATTTGTTTCTTTGACCCTCATAGTCACCTCCGCCGGACTAAAGCACTGGAAACAGGTGTGGCCTGCCCTGGTAGGCGATCATAATGGCGTATCTCTATAAATTCAGACTGTTGGTCGATCAATTCGGCTGGTTGGGCCTGGTCCGGATCATCTGCTACCCGGTGACCACTCTGGTCATTAATCCCATCCGACTTGGTCAGACCATGTGGCGATGCCGGGTGCTGCTGGACGGACGCTGGGGGGAATACTTGCATTTTAATCCCCAGATGGGCCTCAGCAGTTTGTTTTACTGGACGGCTGCGGCCAATCTGTATCATTATGGCCGATCAGGGCGCAGCTCCCATATGAGTTTGGGGGATTTTGACCTCCGCCAGCTCGACCATTATTCCCTGCCATCATTATATATGTATTGGGGCGGCAGCACGGTCCTGCTCCTGACCGGGATGGGGGCCTGGTGGGCTGGGCACCTGATCTGGTGGGGGCAGTCCGACCCCATTCGGTTGGCCGTAGTGCTGGCTTTGACTCTGTTCAGTTCTACCTTTTTCGTGAACACCTTTGTGCTCCAGAACTATAATGTCCTGGGCTGGATGTTTTTCCCGGTCGGGCTGTTTGGTCTCATCACCGGCAACTGGCTCCTGGCTGCGGCGGCCTGGCTGGCGGCTAGTCTGGGGAGCATCACGGTCGTGTTCATCGGGGCGGCGTTGTCCCTGGCCTGGTCAGTCCATCAGGGGAGCATTTATCCGATGCTGGCCATCACGCCGGCCGGTCTTAAGTTGTTAAGCCACTTTATCCGGGTCGAGACCGACTGGTCCGAACTCCGACATCGGGCCATGGTCATCATGAAGGCCATCGGCATGACCAGGGCCAAGGTCAAGTACCGCTATGAGAAATCCGGTGAACCGATCTGGATGCTGCAATTCGTCCCTTACCTGATCTTCCTGGCCGCCAGTTGGTGGCTCAACGGTCGGGCGCCGTTCTTGTACCTGGTCGGCCTGATGATCTACGTGGTTAACCAGAAGGTGTCCCGGTTTGCCGATATCCAGTCCATGTATATGATGATGGCCAGTCTGACGGTAACCGTGCTGATGACCAGTGCCAATCATTGGATCCTGCTCTCCGGCTGGTTGGCCCTGTCGCCCTTGTTTACGGATATCTATCGGGGAAATATAAACAAATTCATACTAGAGACACCGCCGGTGCTGGGTCCGTTCCCCATCCGACCGCTGCTGGAGGCGATGGACCGGTTCCTGGCCCCGGTCCCGGACGGCCGGCGGGTGCTGTTAGCCTTTGCCGATCCTCAAGAGACTTATTATCGAGTGTTTGATGGCTACCGCGTTTTGATTGAACTGCCCATCTATGTGGCCAGCCGCCGTCGCATCC
>JADFXK010000573.1 GCA_015233625.1 Deltaproteobacteria bacterium
CATCAACTGTTGGTCGGTGACTTTCCAGCCATTCTTGCGGTAAGCAGCCACGTATACGGTGTTGAAGGCGTCATAAGACATGGTCTGTCCGGACAGATTCTGGTAGAAGGTACCGTATTTGGTGCCGGCCCAGCCAATGGTCATTCCACCGGTTTCGTGATCAGCCGTGATAATAATCAAAGTATCATCGGGATGCTGCTCATAAAAAGTGATGGCTTCCTTGACGGCGTTGTCCAGAGCCAGGGTGTCGTCGATAGACGTCCGGGCATCGTTGGCGTGACACGTCCAGTCGATTTTGCCGCCTTCCACCATCATGAAGAAGCCCTTTGGGTTATCCAGAAGCTCGATTCCTTTCCTGGTAAAATCGGCTAAGGAGATCATGCTGCTGGTGCGGTCTATTTCATAATACAGGGCTTTTTCGGCGTCTAAGGCCGCTTCATAGGCGTAGATTTTGTCCGTGCTGGGTTTCAGAGCCAGGAAATCAGTCTTGTTGTTGACCAGTTTATAGCCCATCTTTTGGGCCTGCACGTAAGCATCGGGCTGATCATTGTTGGTCCCGGTCGGAGACAAAAAGCCGCCGCCGCCAAAGTAATCAAAGCCGCTTTGGCCCAGTTGGATGGCGATTTGATAATAATTACTTCTGGTCGGTTGATTGGCATAAAAGACAGCCGGGGTGGCGTGGTCAATGGAAACGCTGGACACAATCCCGACCTTCATGCCCTTTTCTTTGGCCATGGTGGCGATGCTCTTGTAAGGGTACTTCCCTGAAGGGTCCATGGCCAGGGTGCCGGAGGTCGTCTTGTAGCCGCTGGCAATGGCCGTTCCGGTCGAGGCGGAGTCAGGGCAAATGGATGTTAAATCATAGGTGGTGCACATGCCGCAAACCGGGAAGCCGGAGGAGGCCAGCTTAACCAGATTGGGGTTAGTGGGATTCTTGATGGCTCCGAGGTAGGTCTCGGCGGAATAGCGTTGAGTCATGCTCATTCCATCACCAATGAAGAGGAAGACATATTTAGGATTTCTTTGATCAGACGCAGTTTGGGGTTGAGTTTGGGCCTGAGCCATTCCTACGGAAAAGGCAAGCAAAACCAACACCCACAAAGAGTAATAAGCCAGTTTCCAGAAATTCTTCGCTTTATGTCCCGCCATCACAACAACCTCCATAAATTGATGTTAACCAAACCGCAATAGATCCGTTGATATCGGTAATTACGATATTATCCGATTCAGATCCAACCGAGTGGAAACCTACCATAAGGTTGTTACAGTCCAGTTACTCCTATGTATAATTGAAGTGTCAATAACGGCAGGTGTGGAACTCCCAAACCGAAGCTGCGGCCGACTCCGACCGGCCGGCCGAATCGTTAAAGCAGAAAAGAAAAAGGGCGACAGTTGCCCAATAACCGTCACCCCTTTTAATTTGTATCAAATTGCCCGGTTAGAAATCTGCTTTAAGACCGACTTGATACAGATTCGTGTCCGGGCCGGCGCTCTTCAGATCGTAGCTGGTTCGCTCCGAAGCTACATAGACCATCAGGCCCTTAGTTAAGTCATAGGAAATGCCATAGATTTGTGTTTTTTCATCGGCGCTGATCCTGGCGTCGTCATCGGGAGTATAAACATCATACTTGGCAAAGACGCGCAGGCACGGCCAGAACGGCATCTTAACAAAGCCGGCCACGTCATAGCCGGTCCGGTTCTTCTCTTCCGTGCTGACTTTGGTTCCTTTGCCGGCGTAGTACTGGCCGAAGACGGTGAACAACTGATGTTGGTAGGAAGCAGTGTACATCTGGATATTCCAGGTGGGATAGGCTGTAGAACCGGCCGGGACGGCGAACTTGGCATCGCTCTCGCCGTTGCCGTATTGAGCCGCCAGCCGAAATCCTTTACCCCAGTCAAACATGTTGAGCGGCCGGACATACAGAATACCTTCAAAGAACTTGGTGTCGTTCCGTTCACTTCGATCATACCCTGAGCCGTTATAGACACCAAACCACATCCCGCCCCACCGGGAAGAGAATTTGCTCTCAACCGTGTCTTTAAACTCTTTGTCCATGTCACCCCAGGTCAGGTGCATATTCAGGCCGAAATCGGCAGAGGCCATAATATTGTGCCGATCCAGATAGTTCTTACCTTCCACCCGGTATGGCCAGAGAGAGTCGTCATAGTTGTCTGAGCCGGTGTGGACCAGACCGACCTCACTTTGCAACCGAAACTCGGAGCCGGCCACTTCCGCACCAAACAAGTTCTTGAAATCAAATAAACCGTAAGCATACTTGGCCCGTACTTCCCAGCCGACTTCACTGGCATCGGTACCGGTGCTGCCCCTTTTTTTGTCGTAGGTGACGTCGATGGTGGCCCGGGTCGAGAACCAGGGCG
>JADFXK010000574.1:0-608 GCA_015233625.1 Deltaproteobacteria bacterium
TCGGGCATCTGGAAGCGGCCGCTGGGATAGCCGGATTGATTAAGGTCGTCTTAGCGTTGCAGCACCAGGCCATTCCACCTCGCCTGCATTTTAACCGGCCCAATCCCCATATCCCCTGGGCCGATCTGCCGATAAAGGTGACCACCCAGGTGACTCCCTGGCCGGCCGGAGAAACACCCCGATTGGCTGGAGTGAGCTCCTTTGGCTTTAGCGGCGTAAATGCCCACGTCGTTTTGGAAGAGGCCCCGCCGCCAGAGTTTTCGGATACGACTGTTGACCGGCCCGTTCATATCCTGACATTGTCGGCCAAAACTGAACAGGCCCGGGATGATTTGGTCCAGCGATACCAGATGTTCCTGGCTCTGCATCCGGAGGTTAATCTGGCCGACGTGTGTTTCACCGCCAACACCGGACGGACCCATTGGCAGCATCGTCTGGCCGTGGTGGCCGGTACTCCCAGAGAAGCTCAGGCCAAACTGGCCGCGTTCGAGTCCAGCCATGATTCGGCCGAAGTGATTACAGGACAGATTCCTGGAAGTTCCAAATCTAAATTAGCCTTCTTGTTCACCGGACAGGGCGCTCAATACGTGGGCATGGGCCGGGAATTG
>JADFXK010000574.1:656-2368 GCA_015233625.1 Deltaproteobacteria bacterium
GAACCAGCCCTAAATGGGGGTTTTGTACCCGTCCGACGGCCCGTCGTCTCCCCTGGACCAAACCGCCTATACCCAACCGGCCCTGTTCGCCCTGGAATATGCCCTGGCCGAGTTGTGGCGCTCTTGGGGGATTATCCCGGACGCTGTGATGGGTCATAGCGTGGGCGAATATGTGGCCGCTTGTGTGGCCGGGGTGTTCAGCTTAGAGGACGGGTTGAAGCTGATCGCGGCCCGAGGCCGGTTGATGAATGCCTTGCCTCTGGATGGCCAAATGGCCGCGGTAGCCGCAGACGAACACCAGGTGGCTCAGGTGATCGCCGCCTATGCCTCCGAGGTGGCCCTGGCCGCCATCAACGGTCCTACGAATACCGTCATTTCGGGACGGCGTGAAGCGGTTGAAGAAGTCCTGGCCGTATTAGAGGCAGAGGGACTGAAAGCGACCAGGCTGAAGGTCTCCCATGCCTTTCATTCACCCCTGATGGATCCCATTCTGGCCGATTTTGCCCAGGTGGCCCGCCAGGTCACCTACTCGGCTCCGAAACTAACCATGATTTCCAATGTTACCGGCCAACCTGCCGGGGCGGAACCAGCCTACCCCGAGTATTGGGTCAGACACGTCCGGCAGCCGGTCAGATTCGCGGCTGGGATGGCCACCTTAGACCGCCTGGGCCATGATCTGCTGGTGGAAATCGGCCCCAAACCCGTCTTACTGGGCATGGGCCGGCAGTGCCTGGCGGGGGACCGAACTGTCTGGCTACCCAGCTTGCGGCCGGGGCAATCCGACTGGACCCAACTCCTCCGAAGTCTAGGGGAATTGTACGTCCGGGGAGTGCGGGTGGATTGGGTTGGTTATGACCAGGATTATCCCCGCCACAAACTGGGCTTGCCGACCTACCCTTTTCAGCGGCAACGATGTTGGGTGGACAAGGCTGGAGATCACCCCAAAAAAGTGGGAGCAGCAGGAGCGCTGGAGTCGAATCCGGCCATCCATCCCCTGCTAGGTCGGCGGCTGGACTCGGCCCTGCGGGAGATCCAGTTCGAGTCCCGGTTGCATCCCGACCAGCCGGCCTTCTTGCGGGACCACCAGGTCTTTGAGCAAATCGTCCTGCCGGCCACCGCGTATCTGGAGATGGCCCTGGCTGCCGGAGCCGCGGTCTTTCAATCTGATTCGGTGGAGTTGGAGCAGGTCGTCATTCAGCAGCCCATGATTTTACAGGAAGATGAATATCGGCCGGTCCAGGTCATCCTGACCCCGGAAGAGACCGATGGGTATGGGTGGCAAGTGTTCAGCCGGGATAACCGTGCGGCCGCGACGGAGCCAACCTGGACCCTCCACGCCTCCGGAACTGTTCGCCGGGGCGCCCCGATGGCGAGACCGGAACAGATGAATCCGGATGCAGTCTCAAAACAATACTCCACCGAGGTATCCATTCCGGAATTCTATCAACATTACGCCCAAATCGGCTTAGATTACGGCCCCAGCTTCCAGGCCGTAACTAAATTGTGGCGTAATGACGGGGCCGCCTTTGGCCGGGTGATCCGACCCGAATCTTTAGCCGGAAACCTGGATGGCTATCTGCTCCATCCGGTCCTCCTGGATGCCTGCTTACAATTGATTAAGGCCGCCCTGCCGGAGTCGGAGTCTTCTACTTATGTTCCGGTGGGTTTGGAGCAGGTGCGCCTGTGGCAACGGGCCGGGGAGCGACTGTGGG
>JADFXK010000575.1:0-1591 GCA_015233625.1 Deltaproteobacteria bacterium
AAGCAGCATCGCATCAAACGGATGATTATGCCGGATTGCGGTGGAGGCTCCTATGGTTGCCGGGCCGGTATGAGCAGGTGCGTTTTAGAGTCGCCGGAAAACAAAATCGAATTCACTTATCTTTATGAATACCTGGTTGAACTTATCCAGTCGGGGCGGATCAAGCTCGATAAATCGGTCAATGCCGGCAAAACATTCACCTGGCATGATTCCTGTAAGCACGGCCGGGAACTGGAGCGCCATTTCGGCAAGGGATTTTATGAGGAACCGCGCTGGATTGTGCAACAGTGCGTGGATAATTACGTCGAGATGGAACCTAACCGGGCTAATGGCCATTGTTGCGGAGCCGGAGGCGGGATGTGGCCGGGTCCTTACGCCAAAGAATCATCCTATCACGGTCGGGCCAAGTATGAGTCCATCAAAAACAGCGGGGCCAACGTATTGGTCGTAGGATGCTCCAACTGTCACGATCAGCTCATGAAGCGGATTCCCAAGGATTATCCCGAACACCGCTATGAGGTCAAATACCTCTGGGA
The DNA here is from genome assembly GCA_015233625.1 of Deltaproteobacteria bacterium. GTDB lineage: Bacteria > Desulfobacterota > JADFXK01 > JADFXK01 > JADFXK01 > JADFXK01. Next base: position 537 of record JADFXK010000575.1, read on the forward strand.
ACTGGTGGCTGATTCACTTGTGGTTGAGCCATGGACCGATGAGGAGATCGATCAGGCCAAAGCCGATGCGGCGGCACAGTGGGAACACCTCGGAGTTGAGCTTGAATCGGATGAATAGGCCTGGTCAAGAATCATACTCTGAATGAACTTCGCAGATGTTGAAGGAGGTCGCCTCGATGGCACGCTTCACGACCAGTGCAGTTGTTATATGGGTCTTCTTTGTATTGGGCTGAGTTCAGCGGCCTGTCGACCCGTTGGTCTGACAGATGGGCGTACCTGGCCGTGGTGCTGGTCTGCTTATGGGTCAGGAGACAGCCCACCGTGTAAAAGTCCACCCCATTGCTGACCAGGCGACCGGCGAAGTTGTGCCGGAGTCCGTGGACGCGGAAATTATCGGGCAGGCCGGCGGCCTTCCGAATCCTGGCCCAGGGCGCTTTGGAGTCGGTCCGCCGGCACCGTTGCGGCCGGGGAAAACGTAATCAGAAGAACCTCGGCTCAGTGGATTCAAATAGCCTACTTCCATCATGACTGAGAGAGCGGGCGGAAGGAAAAATGCTTAATGAGGAAAAGATGGTATATCTTCAGGCCGTTCTTTCTTTATCCGGATTGGAGACCTTGAAATTTTCCAAACTCTTCCGGCAATCCGACGGGCAGTAATTTGCAATCGGTTGCATCGGGATAATCTTCTGCAAGCAGACAATGGGCGGGTGAGTTCTCCCTGCCCATCTCTTTTACCCCACACCTACCCCACGACCTGACTGGTCCCGATGGAATTATTTTGGGGTCCGTGAGAGAAAGATATTATCCCGTCGCCGGTGTGGGGGAAGCCTCAGAGTGGGGAAAGCCAGGCCGGAAGCCTTTATGGGGCAAGGAACCGTGTGGGGTAGGCGTGGGGTAAATTCGGCCAGGAAATAAAAAAGGAGCCATTCGCACATGGCCCCTTCTCACAACTGATTGATTTATTTGGTGCCGAAGGTCGGAATCGAACCGACATGACCGCAAGGGTCGGGGGATTTTGAGTCCCATTAATTATTGCACGTAACGTAGCGTCACCA
>JADFXK010000575.1:1774-2362 GCA_015233625.1 Deltaproteobacteria bacterium
AGTTACACCCCTAAGGTCTCAGGGCCTGACCTCGAAAAACTGAATGGCTTGCCGATGGCCCAATCCTAAAAACTTTCATCATTAACTTGCCGTTAGCACAAGGTATTAATGTCTCACACGGAGATTGCCCAAGAACGCTGCCGTTATCCATCAAAACAGATTGGTCGGTATGACCCAATCTACATATTTCATATAACTCAATAGGGTTATAAGTTCAAATCCACTTATCCTTCCCGCAGCCGTTTCCAACAACCCAATAAACTCGTGAGTCAGATTTCTGCCATCACTAGATCTAAAAGCTTCTTGCCCTCATTGTAATGCCTATCACTCGATGTTCAAGTTTTATGCCCATCGGACAGTTTTTCTGGGGTCACAACAGGCCCTACGCGGCAACTCGGTACTTTAAGGACGGTGTTTGTTCGAGTCTTCCCAATTCTCTGCCAATCATATGTTTTTTAGAAGACTCCAGGTGGAAAAAGGTTTTCAGTTTTTTGTTAAGCTGGTCCAGTCGTTCTTTCGGGTTTTCTGATGATAAAAGTTCAAGAATATCCGCTACCAGAGAATCCATCTTTATTCTGGATTGCAGGA
>JADFXK010000576.1 GCA_015233625.1 Deltaproteobacteria bacterium
ACTTTTGGTTTACCTTGTTGATGGTTATTCTGATTCCGGGACTGCTGGCCCTGATCATCGGCTTTTTTGCCTTTCGGTCACGCATCAAGGGCGTTTATTTTTCGATTATCACCCAGGCCATGACCTTTGCCTTGATGTTGTTCTTTTTCAGGAATGAGACCGGGGTCGGCGGCAATAACGGGTTAACCGACTTTAAGCGGATTCTCGGGTTTTCCCTTCAAGAACCGGCGGTCAAAGTGGGACTCTACATCATCACCGCGGTCGTGCTGCTGATCAGTTATCTCCTGTGCCGGTATATCACCATGTCCAAGTTAGGTCGCGTCCTGGCCGGGATCAGAGACGCGGAAAGCCGGATCATGTTCTCCGGTTACAATCCGCTTCACTATAAGCTGTTCGTCTTCACTCTGGCCGCCGTGCTCAGCGGGGTGGCCGGGGCCCTATATGTGCCCCAGGTGGGGATTATCAATCCCAGTGAAATGCAGCCGGCCAATTCCATAGAAATGGCCATCTGGGTGGCCGTGGGCGGCCGCGGGACCCTGGTCGGGGCCTTGATCGGAGCCGGCCTGGTTAATGCCGCCAAGAGTTGGTTCACCGTGGCCTTTCCCAACTTGTGGCTGTACTTTTTGGGCGCCATGTTCATCGGCACTACGCTCTTCCTGCCGCGGGGCGTCGTCGGGTTGGCCGCCTTCCTGGCTAAAAAGAAGGTGGCCGAACAAGATTCTCATCAAATGATCAATTCTGATAAAGTCCCATAGGGGCGAACTAGGTTAGGCCAGGGCAACGCCCCAATGTTGTTGAATTAAGCTGCGGCTTGACCACCTTCGGATGTGATAAGATTCCTCACATTCGTTCGGAATGACAATTATATCGTCATTTCAGATGGACCACCTCGCTGTCATTTCGAGCGAAGCGAGAAATCTTAACGTCGCACGCCTTAATTAAACAGCATTGGGGCAACGCCTTGGAACCGGTTGGATTAAATTCCGAATAAACCCCGCAGGGGCTCACCACGACATTCTATCGAGGTACGGCAGATGGCTTTAAATGGCGCATATGGACACATTGCCAAAAAACACGGTCTGGTGGATACCAGCCATCGGACTATCTTGTACGTCGATGGGGTCACCATCAGCTTTGACGGCTTTAAGGCCTTAGACGACCTGTCTCTCTATGTTGACGACGGTAACCTCCATTGCATTATCGGTCCCAACGGGGCTGGAAAAACCACTCTGCTCGACGTTATCACCGGGAAAACCCGGCCGGATACGGGGTCCCTCTTTTACGGCCAGAGCATCGACCTATCAAAGCTCTCGGAATCAGAGATCGCCCAGGCCGGAATCGGACGAAAATTCCAGAAACCAACCGTCTTTGAAAATCATACCTTGTTCGAAAACCTGGAGCTGGCCCTCAAATGCGACAAAGGGGTCTGGCACAGCCTGTTCGGAACACTTACCCCCATCCAGCGCCGCCGCATCGCCGAAGTGCTGGAGACGATCGGTCTGACCGACCTGGTCGACCACAAGGCCGGGTTGCTGTCTCACGGCCAGAAACAATGGCTGGAAATCGGCATGTTGCTCATGCAAGACCCTGGGCTCCTGCTTTTAGATGAACCCGTGGCCGGGATGACCCCGCAAGAAATAGAAACTTCAGCCAACCTGCTTAAATCTCTATCCGGCGAGCGTACGGTCGTGGTCGTCGAGCACGATATGGAATTTGTCCGGGCCATCGCCCAGTGGGTCACGGTGCTGCACGAGGGCCGAGTCCTGGCTGAAGGGAAGATGGATGAAGTCCAACACAATCCAAAGGTTATCGAAGTCTACTTGGGAGAATAATGTGATCGAGGTCCGCGGACTGAACCAATTCTATGGTGGAAGCCACATTCTTTGGGATATCGACCTGAACGTGGCCCCCGGCACCTGCGTCTGTCTCATGGGCCGAAACGGCGTCGGCAAAACCACCTTGCTCAAGGCCATTATGGGCCTGATTCCCATTCGGAGCGGCTCCATCAGCTTTGCCGGGGAGGTCTTGACTGGTCGTCCCCCGGCCATCCGGGCCAGACTGGGGATCGGCTATGTCCCCCAGGGCCGGGAGATTTTCCCCCAACTCACGGTCGAGGAAAACCTGCGCATCGGTTTGATGGCCCGTCGGGACAGGATCAGCGAGATTCCGGAATCGATATTTGAATTGTTTCCTGTGCTCAAAAAGATGCTGTCCCGGAAAGGGGGCGATCTCTCCGGCGGACAACAGCAGCAGTTGGCCATCGGACGGGCCCTGGCCGTTGATCCCACCTTGCTCATTCTCGATGAGCCCACGGAGGGCATCCAGCCAAATGTCGTCCAGGAAATCGGCGATATCAT
>JADFXK010000577.1 GCA_015233625.1 Deltaproteobacteria bacterium
TGAGCAGTGCTTTTGATTCCGGGGTAAGTTTATCCGCCCTGGCCCAGTTGGCCGCAGCCCTGACCCCGCCGGACGTGGCCATGGGTTTGGACACCTACAAGTGGCTAAAGGAAGATTTACTAACAGAACCTTTCCGGGCCGAGCAGGGCAGGGTGGATGCGAAAGAAGCATTCAACTGGGGTAAGAGCATCCGCAAGGATTTGCTTAAGCCGGTGGACTTGGGCGAATGAATGGCGGCCCGGACCCGACCCCTGGACGCTTTACAACCGGCAACCAATTTACACAAGACCCACCGTGAGTTGCGTTCTATCCAGCGGAACAAGTAATGATCAAAGATATTGAACCAGGCCGATGGCTGTTCGACGCGGCCAGACGTTTCGGCTCGTCTCCGGCTCTGATAGCCGCCGATACCGTGATCAACTATCGAGAATATCAGCAACTGGTCCAGGAGACGGCTGCCCGGTTAAGGCGCGCTGGTCTGGAAAGTGGCGCCCGTTTGGCCATTGTCGCCCCGAACCGCCTGGAGTACGTCATCCTATTAATGGCTTGCTGGCAGTTGGGAGCGGTGGCGGTGCCGGTGAGCACCCGGTGGCCGGCGAAACTGACGAGGGACTGTCTCAGGGATATCGGTTGTTTCCGAGTGGTGCAACCGGATGATTTCGCTGAATCTGGGCTACTTGATGAAATTTCAGGATGGTCTCTGGAGGAGCTGGTAAACAGCCGGGTTAGCGGGAATCAGCAGACAGAGCCCGCAATTCCAGAGATTGACCCGGACATAGAGGCGACTATTCTCTTCACCTCGGGCAGTTCGGGCCGGCCCAAGGCGGTCGTGCATTCCCTGGCCAATCATTATTTCAGCGCCCTGGGTTCCAACCAGAACATCTCCTTTGAGCCTGGACATAGATGGCTGCTGTCCTTGCCGCTCTACCACGCTGGCGGATTATCCATCGTATTCCGAGCGTTATTGGGCGGCGGAGCCATTGGTCTGCCGGCCCCGCAGTGGTCTTTAGAAGAGGCGGTCTCCCGACTCGATATCACCCACCTGTCTTTGGTCCCGACGCAGCTTTACCGGATGTTGCAGCAAGAGGTGTATATCCGGTTCCGGGCGCGGGTCAAGGCTATCCTGGTGGGCGGGAGCCCAATGCCTCCGGCCTTGATCCAGCGGGCTGTGACATCCGGCTTACCTGTCTTCACCAGCTATGGCTCGACGGAAATGGCCTCCCAGATTACGACCACCCGCTCTGGTGACTCTGCCGAACACTTGCTCACGTCCGGGACTTTACTTCCTTACCGGCAAATCAAGATAGCTGAAGATGGAGAAATCCTGGTCAAGGGCGAGACTCTGTTCAAAGGCTACCTGGATAAAGACGGCCTTGACCGGAGGTTGACGGCTGACGGTTGGTTTCGGACGGGGGATTTGGGCCGGCTGGACGAGCAGGGTTATCTATTGGTTACCGGTCGCAGGGACAACATGTTCATCTCTGGGGGGGAGAATATCCAGCCGGAGGAAATTGAGAGGCTAATCGGCCAATTGGAGGAGATAACCGAGGTGGTGGTGGTGCCGGTGCGGCATGAAGAATATGGAGCCCGGCCGGTGGCCTTCATCAGACCACGGCCCGGCTGTGTGGCGGTTCCAGATAGGATAAAGAGTCATCTATCAGCCAGACTACCCAAGTTCAAAATCCCGGACTATTTTTTCCCTTGGCCGGAAGAACTGGAATCATCAGGGATGAAGATTAGCCGCCGGGATTTCATTCGCCTGGCCAAGGCAAAGGCCGGACCGAGGCTTTGATCCTGGTGGCTTTGGTGGGCTAGTCCTCGAATTTGATGTCCATTCCATTGCCACCTACGGTCAGACTGACCCCCTGGAGTGTTGATTCCAGGATCATCTTTACGCCCCGAGAATTCTTGAGCGACAGATATCCCGCCCCTCCACCCGCCGCGGCGTCGGTTTTGAAGGACATGTAGGTTCCCTCAAAATTCTTTCGTTTTTTCATGTCATAAACCCGTCCGCTGGCCTCCAATTTAGAAGCACCAATGCCCACGGCCTGGAGTCCACTGATTTTAAATTTGTATTTTTTCCCGCTAGGTGTGGTCAAGACACCACTTCCCCATTGCACCCCCAGGATAAACGCCACCTGAGTCATGTTAATGTAGACCGTGCCAGATTTTTTCTCCGCCCGGGCATTGGACGGCATCAACACCAGGGAGCCGACCAGGGCCAAGGCTAAAATTTCCACTCGTTGTCTGTCGGTGATGTCCAGCCTTCCGTTCATTCCCATGCGGTCCCCGTCATGGTTTGGTACAGCCCGATGGCATCATCGATGAAGTCCGGGATTATTTCCAGGC
>JADFXK010000578.1 GCA_015233625.1 Deltaproteobacteria bacterium
GTTCCGGTAAATCAAGTATCATGCAACCGTTGCTTTTGCTCAAGCAGACCTTGGAGGCCGACTATGAACCTGGTCCGCTGCTTCTGAATGGTCCCAATGTACGGTTTACTTCAGTCGATCAACTGCTGTCTAAAGGCGAAAAGAAAACCTCTGTAAATTCGTTCTCGGTAGAGGTTGCGACAGGAGGTTATTCTATTTATCTGCTATTTGAAAAAGTGAAGGGTATCAGAAGCAATCTTATTACGCAACAGATGGATCTTGTTACAGGGGACGAGCGAATAACCTTCCGGCCAAACATGAAGAAGGAGGAAATATTTGAAGTCCTACCACCGCTATTTAAAGAACTGTTCGATAAACCAGAGTTCCATAACTTATTGGGCCTAGACTGGAAGGTGGGGTCGTATCGAGGCTTTCTCGATATAAGCTTGACGACTTTAGATAAGGAAGGATATGTAAAAAATTTGACTTCCCTGGCCTTACATAGAGAGGTCTCTGGAAGCCTCCGGGGACTCATACATCTCCCCGGCTTGCGAGGAAACCCGGAAAGGGCCTACCCCACGGCAGAGGTCACGTCATTTTTTCCCGGCACCTTTGAACATTATACGGCCAGCGTGATCGCTAACTGGCAGGAGTTCAAAGATCCCAGGCTGTCTCAGTTAAGCAACTGGTTAGAGATGTTGGGGCTGACCTGGAAGGTTGAGGCGAAGTACATAGATGACACCCGGATCGAATTACGGGTCGGGAGATCGCCCAAGAAAACCAAGGCCGGAGCCAGGGATATGGTCAGCCTGGCCGACGTAGGATTTGGGGTTTCGCAGGTCTTGCCGGTCTTGGTGGCGTTGTTGGAAGCGAAACCGGGACAACTGGTCTATCTGGAACAACCTGAAATCCATCTCCATCCCCGAGCGAAGAAGGCCATGGCCCAAATACTGGTGGCGGCGGCCAAGCGCGGCGTCCGGATTGTGGCCGAAACCCATAGCTCTTTACTATTGACTGGGATTCAGACTTTAGTGGCCAAGGGCGAGATAGACCCGGAAATGATAAAACTCCACTGGTTCCAGCGGGATCCGGATGATGGGATGACCACCGTGACAAGCAGGGATATGGATAAGAATGGTGCCTTCGGGGATTGGCCGGTGGATTTTGACGAAGTAATTTTAGAAGCAGAAGATGAATACCTTAACGCATCATAGGGAGGAACGCACATATGTCCTCCATCAAGAAATCTAAGGTACTCGTCATTGATGCGTGCGTGGCCGGAGCTGCAGGCAATAGTTCTTCAACCGACGAGAAGTCACGCGAACTCCGAGAATTCCTGAAGTCTGTCTTAACGATCTGCCACAAGGTAATCTTCACTGATGACATCACGAAGGAATGGAAGTCCTTGAATCCCTGGCGGGTGTGACCCGGACTACCGAACACACTCTCGGCCAGATTGACCGGTCTGATTAGAAACAGCCGGATCTGATCGAGGCAAGCGCGTAAAATTTTTATTTAACGACGATATATTTTCCAAAAAGCCGGGTCAGCACCTCCGGTCAGGGCTGGAGCGAGATACCTGATGACTAATAACCTCATGAATTTGATCATCGGCAAGCACACCGTGGCGGAAAATCTTGAGCGGGCCGTCGCCTCCGGACGTCTGATCCGGCACGAATCCGGATTGTTCGAGCTTCCGGTGGCGCAGCCGGCAGGACCGGATCCCTGGTTACGTCGCGGATGTGCCCCAAAGCATCTTGTCTGTGTATTTTTGAACAAATTTTTATTCGAATGCGCCTACGCCCGCTCGGCCGCGCCCTATGGCTGCCGGGATTGTTACAAGGTTAAGGTTATCCCCAGGACATTAAGGGAATTAAATGCCCTCTGGCAGATCAGCAAGCGGATCGACTGCCGGGCCAAGTGCGGCGTCGCGGTGGACGAATATTATAGCCAGGACCTTTACGCAGGCTTTTTCTACACCTTAGGTTTGACGCAGGCCAGGGAGATCTACCACATCGTGCGCCGGGAGGTGGACGAGGATCCGAAGCTGGGCCCGGGAGTTTCCATGCTCATCAAACGGGGGTGTACGCGCATCGAGGTTTTTTGCGGTCCTTCCGACAAGTATCAGTACAAACCGGAATTACCGGCACTAGAAGATTTGTTAAAAAGTCGGTTCATCGGGGCTGGGTTGCCCGAAAGTAATCAGGCAAGTGCTCGCCAGGCCACACTATTGGGTTGGATCGCGTCTGCTTTCCGCATCGGTGACGAGACCTATCTCGACTTCACCGGAGGCCGGCCGCTCTACCCCAGAACCGTCACATACGCCGTCTCTTCCCGGCCGGAAGAATAGTCTCAATAATCTCATT
>JADFXK010000579.1 GCA_015233625.1 Deltaproteobacteria bacterium
CAAAGAGTTTCTTCCATGAATAACACCGGCGCCGCCGGGGTCCCCGACTTGTTACAGGTTGCTGGTTATTGGTCAGGTGTTACCGGTTGTCCGTTCCACGGGCGGAACTAACTGGATGTTCAAATAATCCTTTTCTTAACCCCAACAAGCAACGAGCAACCTGCAACCGGTAACATGCAACAAGTAACGGGCAACAAGCAAACCGGAGACCGAGATGGACCTCTCCCCACGAGAAAAAGACAAGCTCATGATCTTCACCGCCGGCCTCCTGGCGGAACGGCGCAAGGCCCGCGGGCTTAAGCTCAATTATCCTGAGTCGGTGGCCTACATCTCCATGGCCATTTTGGATGGGGCGCGTGACGGCCGGACGGTGGCCGAACTCATGGATTACGGCCCAAACATCCTGACCAGGGCCGACGTCATGGACGGCATTTCGGAGTTGATCCCCGAAATCCAGGTCGAGGCGACTTTTCCCGATGGGACCAAACTGGTCACCGTTCATAACCCGATCCGTTAGGAGATAAAACCATGATCCCGGGTGAGATGATTCCGGCGGCCGGCCGGATCGAGCTGAACGCAGGCCGACCAACCGTGAGCTTAACCGTAGCCAACACCGGCGACCGGCCGATCCAGGTTGGGTCCCATTTTCATTTTTACGAAACCAATGCCGCCTTGCAATTCGACCGGGGACCGACTCGGGGGTTCCGGCTAAACATTCCGGCCGGGACAGCCATCCGGTTTGAACCGGGGCAGCGCCGCGAAGTCGAGCTGGTGGCCTATGCCGGAGCGCGCCGGATTTATGGTTTTAACGGCCTGGTCATGGGAGCGCTGGCGGAGGAGCAATCATGTTGACCCTGGATCGGCAGAGCTATCTGGAATTGTATGGACCGACCTTCGGCGACCGGGTCCGGCTGGGCGACACCGACCTGATCATTGAGGTGGAAGATGACCTGACCATTTACGGGGAAGAGGTAAAGTTCGGCGGGGGCAAGGTCATTCGGGATGGTATGGGCCAGAGCCAGATGCCGGCCGCCGAGGTAGTGGATACTGTTATCACCAACATCTTGATCCTGGATACCTGGGGGATCGTCAAGGCGGATCTGGGCATCAAGTCCGGCCGCATCGCCGGTATCGGCAAAGCCGGCAATCCCGACATCCAGCCCGGCGTGGATATCAATATTGGGCCGGGGACCGAAATCATTGCCGGGGAGGGCCTGATCGCCACTGCGGGAGGCATAGACTCCCATATTCATTTTATCTGCCCGCAACAAGTCGAAGATGCCCTGATGTCGGGTATCACCACCATGCTGGGCGGGGGGACCGGTCCGGCCGCCGGGACCAATGCCACTACCTGTACTCCCGGTCCCTGGCATATTCACCGGATGCTCCAGGCCGCCGAAGACTTGCCGGTAAACATCGGCTTTCTGGGCAAGGGCAATGCCAGCCTGCCCGACCCCCTTCGGGAACAGGTGGAAGCCGGGGCCATCGGATTGAAACTTCATGAAGACTGGGGGACCACGCCGGCCGCCATCGATAATTGCCTGACCGTGGCCGACGAATATGACGTACAGGTGGCTATTCATACGGATACCCTAAATGAATCCGGATTTGTGGAGGACACCCTGGCCGCCTTCAAAGGCCGGACGATTCACGCCTATCATACGGAAGGCGCCGGAGGCGGGCATGCTCCGGATATTATCAAGGCCTGCGGCGTGCCCCATGTCTTGCCTTCCTCGACCAACCCCACCCGGCCCTATACCGTGAATACGATAGATGAACATTTAGACATGCTCATGGTCTGTCACCATCTTGACCCCGGCATCCCCGAGGATATCGCCTTTGCCGAATCCCGCATCCGCCGCGAGACCATCGCCGCGGAAGACATTTTGCACGATTTGGGAGCGTTCAGCATGATCTCCTCCGATTCTCAGGCCATGGGCCGGGTCGGCGAAGTGATTATCCGGACCTGGCAAACGGCCCATAAGATGAAGACCCAGCGCGGGCCTCTGCCCCAAGATAACGACCGGCACGATAATTTCCGGGCCAAACGGTACCTGGCCAAATACACTATCAACCCGGCCCTCACCCATGGCCTGAGTCACGAGTTGGGGTCGCTCACCCCGGGCAAACTGGCTGATATCGTCCTATGGAAGCCGGCCTTTTTCGGCGTTAAACCAGCCATGATCATCAAAGGCGGCATGATCGCGGCCGCGCCCATGGGTGATCCCAACGCCTCCATCCCCACCCCGCAACCAGTGCATTACCGTTCCATGTTTGGAGCCATCGGCCTGGCCAGGGCTGAAACCTGCCTCAGCTTCGTCTCCCAGGCGGCCCTGG
>JADFXK010000057.1 GCA_015233625.1 Deltaproteobacteria bacterium
TCTAAGCCGGTAACCAGCACGACCGGAATCTCCTCAATACGTTTGTCCTGGCGAATTTTTGATGTTAAATCAAAGCCATTCATTCGAGGCATCTCCACATCTGAGATGACCAGATCAAAATCATCCGTTCTTAACCAAGAATACGCGTCAACTCCATCGACTGCCGTCTTGACGGCATAACCGGCCGATTCTAAAATATTTTTTATCAGCATCCGAGAGGTGATGGAATCCTCGGCCACCAGGATTGACTTCTTTTTCTTCTCTGCTCCCCTGTCTTTAGCCGCCAGAGGTTGGACTCGCGCCGGACCGGGCTTTGAGGCCGATTTCATCAGATCATGAATGTTTAATATGGGCACGACCCGACCAGAACCAAGCACTGTGGCTCCGGCGATGTTTCGAACCCGGCTGAGTTGATTACCCAGGCTCTTGACCAGGACCTCTTGTTCGCCCAGGACCTCATCAACCTTAAACGCGATTTTCTTGTCAATCGTTTCCACCACCACTATGGGGAAAAAGGCTGATGCTCCGTTTTTGTCGGCGGCCAGAGGCAGTTCCAAGACATCGGCCAGCTCGACCAGAGATACCGGCCACTCTTCCAATAAAACAGTGGCCTTGTTTTCCACCATCTGGACCTCTTTCGGAGATACCCGGGCCACTCGCTGAATATGGGCACTGGGCAGGGCAAATAGCTGATCCGCCACCTGGACTAGGACACACCTGAAAGAAGATAAGGTCAAAGGCAAGACCATCTTAAAAGAAGAGCCCTGGCCGAGCCTGGTGGAGATAGCCAACTGCCCCCCCAGTTGTTCGATGTTCTCCTTAACTACGGACATGCCCACCCCTCGGCCCGAGATGGTTGTTATCATCGAACTGGTGGAGAGTTCCGGCCGGCAGACCAGAGATAGGGCCTCTTGGTCAGTCAACTGGGCGACTTCATTTTGGGTCAGGATCCCGCGCTTGACTGCTTCCGCTTTGATCTTCACCAGATCAATACCCTGGCCGTCATCTGAAAAGACGATCTCGACTTTACTGCTTTCTTTTTGCGAAACAACGATGTCGATGCTCCCGCGGCGGGGTTTCCCCTTCGTCTCACGCTGGTCCGGATGTTCCACACCATGGTCGACTGCGTTGCGGATAAGATGGATGAAGGGATCCTTTATTCGTTCGAGAACGCGGCGGCCAATCTCTATCTCGCCCCCCTGGAATTTCAAATCCACCTCTTTGCCCCGATCCCGGGAGATATCTCGGACTATTCGGGGGAGGATGTCAAAAAGGGTGGTAAATGGGAGCATGGTGGCTTTTCTGGTGTCTTCCACCAGATCGTCGATCATCAGTCTGAGGGTGTGACTATCCTGGTCTGCGGCTTTGGCCAGGGCTTTGAACTCCCGTCCCAAATAGCCGGCCTGATCTCGGTTCCATTCCATATATTCCAGTATCTTGGCCAGCTTGTTTAGATTCTGATGATTTTCTTTGAGACTATTTATGATCAAAGCCTTGATCGTAGATGACTCGGCCACCATGCGCGAGTATATTCAACATCTCCTGGAAAAAGACGGCCGGATTACCGTGGTTGGCACGGCCCAGGATGGAGCCGAGGCCGTCAGGCTAGTGCCGATATTGCGGCCCGATGTGGTCACTATGGACATCGTCATGCCCAAGCTTGACGGTATTGAAGCAACTCGAAAAATCATGGAGTTGCATCCGGTACCCATCATCATAGTCAGCTCCATCTGGGACCCGGAGGAACTCAGAAATACCTTCAAGGCTATGGCGGCGGGGGCAGTGGCTGGGGTGAGGAAACCGGCCGGGCCAGGGCATCCCGAGTCTGAACCGGAGGTGGCCAAACTGGTCCAAACGGTGATATTGATGTCCGAAGTCAGAGTCATCCGACGCCTGCCCAGGGTATCACGGGAACCGGTTAGGGCGGACGGGATCTCCCGAATCAGGCCCCAAACCGCAGGTCAGGTATTCGAACTGGTGGCCATCGGAGCCTCTCTTGGCGGCCCTCCGGTCATTGAACTCATCCTGTCTAGATTGTCCCGAGATTTCCCGGCACCCATCTTGATCGCCCAGCACATCAGCCCGGGCTTTGTCGATGGATTCGCGGACTGGCTTTCAACTTCCACCGGTCTTCCAGTCCACCTGGCCGCGGCCGGAGAACGGGTCAAACCAGGACACGCCTACCTGGCTCCCGATGACAGTCATATGGGGATTACCTCGGAGGGTCGATTGGTGACCAGCAAAGCTCCACCTGAAAACGGTCTCCGCCCGGCTATCTCTTTCCTTTTCCGTTCCGTGGCTCAGGCTTTTGGGCCGCGGGCCATCGGGGTACTCCTCACCGGCATGGGCAAAGATGGGGCCGCGGAGCTAAAGATAATGCGAGACCTTGGAGCTATTACTCTGGTTCAAGACAAGGAAAGTTCTGCCGTTCATGGGATGCCTGGGGAGGCGATCAGGCTGAACGCCGCGACGCATATTCTGACGCCGGAAGAAATAGCCACTCAATTGATTTCATTGGTCAATCATACCAATTAGGAACTGATTTTCCAGGTTATCAGAATTATCAAAGCCAGGTGAGGAAGACATGGATTTATTAGCCAACCAGGCAGGGAGCACTGCAACTATATTAATTGTAGAAGATAGCGCCACCCAGGCTCTCCTGTTACAAACTCTTCTCGAGGGAAACAACTACCGGGTCGCGGTCGCCGGCAATGGTCTGGAGGCATTGCGATATTTGGATGACCATGCCCCTGACTTGATTATCAGCGATATCATTATGCCTCAAATGGACGGCTATGAACTCTGTCACCGGATCAACCTGGCCGAGCAATTGAAGGACATCCCGATTATCATGGTCACGGCCATGTCTGAAAAAGAAAAACTGCAGCTCGCCTTCGCCGCCGGGGCGATGGACTTTATTGCCAAACCGGTGGACCGGACAGAGCTGTTTGCCAGGGTGCGGTCCTTGCTAAAACTAAAGTACGAGATGGATCGGCGGAAGGCGCGGGAACGAGAGCTGCTAGAAGTGACCAAACAACTCCAGGAGGCGAACCGGATGTTACAGCGACTATCCGAGATCGATGGGTTGACCAATATCGCCAACCGCCGCTGTTTTGATGTCTACCTGGATCAGGAGTGGAGGCGCGCCGCCAGAACCGGCAGTCAGTTGTCAATGCTCATGATAGATATAGACTATTTCAAATTGTACAATGACACCTATGGACACCAGGCCGGCGACGAATGTTTGCGGAATGTGTCTAAGGCATTGAATCACAGCCTAAAGCGGGGTGGTGATTTTGCCGCCCGTTATGGCGGGGAAGAATTTGCCATAATCTTGCCCGAAACCGGCATAACCGGAGCCGTGCTTCTAGCCCAGGCCATTCGAGCCAACGTGGAGGAACTAAATATAAACCATGCCAAGTCTGAAGTCAGTGATCGGGGGACGATCAGTATCGGTGCCGCTTCTATTGTACCTGAAAAAGATCTGCCCAACGCGATATTGGTCACCACGGCCGACCAGGCCCTATACCAGGCCAAAAGAAGCGGCCGCAACCAGGTCAGGTGGGCATTGATGTCATGACTTTCCTGTTGTCTGAAAGAGAATAAGACCCTTAACAAAAACAGGCGCCTTGTTTTTTCCTCTCTCCATGTCCTCCGGGTTATGCTTTTTCTTCACTTTAATAACGATATTCAGGGTTAGATAACCCGATACCGGCCATATCGCCTAGTCCTCACTTCTAAACAAAAATTCCTGCAAACAGACAACGATCTCCTGTTCAATGGATTGGAGTTTTTCCTCGGTCGCGTCCGGCAACTGGGCCATCTCATCCCGGATCAATTGCGCCGCTTGTTGCGGAATGCTTGACAGAATGGCTTCTTGATGTTCCGGCGGCATCACCTTTAAGGCCAGACTTAAATTGTACATCCCGATATGATTGAAAATTTTTTTGATTCCATCGGGTTTAAGTCTTGACAGATCATAAAGCGATACCTTCGGCATCCTTTTCGGCATGGCCTTGGTTTTTCTTTCCTCGGCCTCGACGGGTTGGCTCGGGATATCCGTTACGTCGTCGAGCAGGTTCTCCCACTCCCCTGAGAATTGGTCAAGCAGGGCCTTATCATTGAACCCCTGCTTGTCGAACCAGGCGGATATCCCCTCCCGATCAAAATAGATGTGCCGTTCCGGGATTTGTCCTGCGGCTAGTTGATTAAGCACCTCTCTTTCAGATGTGTTCATCATTCCGGCCATCTCAGTCAGATCGATAAATGCGTTTTCCGGAAAAAGATCCTCCCCCGTCTCTTCCAGGCGCTCCATCAGTTCCTCAACCCGGTTGACAAATTTTAAATAATTGACCAACTGCAATCCCAGCCGCCCGTCGACCGGGACTAATCGAATCAGGTTTATATCCCGCAACTTAGTGAACAGGCTGTCGACCCTCGAGCCGGGGACGTTCATGATCTTCTTGATTCCTTCTCGGGCCAGTCCATGGGGGATAATGTCTTCCTGGCCGCATTGACGAAGCAAGGACGACATCAGATCCAAAATCATGGCGGCCCCCATCAAAAAATCCCGCCCGGCTATCCCGGATAGTATTTCGGTGGTATGGATCAGTCGATTAACCAAAGCCACGACCAGGCTTTCCACGATCTTGGGAGACTTTCCCAAGGCGATCATCAGTTGATCTTTAGTGATATGTATTAATTCGGTATACTCCAGGGCCGTAGCCGTGGCTGTTCGCTTAACCGTATTGATTAGGGCCATTTCCCCAAAGACCTGTCCCTCTCTGAAGACGCCCAACACGACCTTCCGGCCCAAGATCAATTTTGAAATTTCCACCGCGCCTAATTTGACAATAAAGGCCGCATCGCCACGTGAGTTCTCCTTAAAGATGACTAGCCCCTTAGGATAAGCCTTAGTGGTGAAGGTTGTTTTGCTCATATCTAGTAGTCCGATGTTGAATTCTGTGTTCGTCTTGCGCCCAACGGTTCAGCGGGCCCAAATGTTTTCGAGGTCAGTGATATCACATTGTAATATAAAACAATTGAGGATGAAAGGATAGGTCTCCTGAAAAGAAAGTTACCAAACAACACCGGGTAAAGTCAAATCAAATGTAGCCAGAAGAAGGAGCTGGGTCCGACTAAACCCTATTTCCAGGCATTCTGCCGATCTTGCCTTGTTTCAGGCTAAGCCTGGGGCACGGCAAATTTGGGCCATCCAATCCTGGCCGGCCGTGGTAAATAATGCCCGGCAGGTAATTGTTGCCGCGCCTGATAACTGAAAAATATCTTTATATATTAGCCAAATAACTCCACGGTAAGACTTGGCGCGTTACTTGCTATTCAAACAAGTAATTATTAGACTCCATCCATCAACCGTGACCAGGGGGGACCAGCCATGCTGCCATATCTGTTCGACGCCGGACATGCCGCACTCGCCCGAACCAATCTGTCGGACAACTATCCCGACCACGACGCGGTATCCGACCATTTCCCGGGCGCCCACCTGGAGCAAATGTCAAAAAAAGAACTTATCGCCCTTATCCACCAGCAGGCCCGGGAGGCATCAAAAAGCGGGGCCGGCCTGGCCACTTTGGAACATGAGTTGGTGGAAAAGGACTCCGAACTATCCAAACTTAAACAATCCCTGGTCCGGGTTAATCTGAAACTACATTATGCCCAAGAAGCCGGACAGGCAGCAGAGCAAGCCAAAATGAATTTTTTGACCAGTATGTCTCATGAATTGCGCACTCCGTTAAATGGCATCATCGGATTCTCTCAGATTCTTCAAGACGGCTATGCTGGTGGCCTGAACCCCAGACAAACCGAATTCGTCCGCGATATTCATCAATGCGGAAGTCATCTGGCTGACCTCATCAACGATATTCTGACTCTGGCGGCCATGGAGAAAGGGACTCCGAATTTTTCCTTGGCACCTTTGGAGGTCGAGCGCCTCATGGAAAAAGGGCTGGCGTCGGTAGATGATCTGATCACCGGACGTGATCTTCAATTTGAGATAAAGATATCTGAGGAACTGACCGGTCGAAGCATTTGGGGAGATGTTTCCAGTCTTAGCAGAGCCATTTCCCATGTCATATCCAATGCGGTTAATTTTACTTTCGACCAGGGGAAGATTACTGTTGAAGTCAGCCTCAACGAAGGCCAACTAGTTGTCAGTGTCACAGATACGGGGATCGGACTGGCCCCCGAACACCGGGAACGAATCTTCGATCCATTTTATCAAGTTCGGAGTGGGATGTGCGGCAAGACTCCCGGCCTTGGCCTGGGCTTAACTCTGGCCCGCCGGATCGTGGAATTGCATGGCGGCAAACTTTGGGCGGAAAGCGAAGGGGAAGGCTCCAGATTTTATATGCTGTTACCTCTAATCCCACCCGTGGCATGATTCTACTGATCAATCTTAAGACACGTTAATCCCAGATGGCGGAGACCACCTCTTCGCCATTTCAAACATCAAGACCCCTCCCGCCACCGACACATTCAAGGATGGCACTTTGGGATTCAATGGGATCGTGACCAGGTAATCGCAGGTCTTGGCAATTAGCGGCCTCAGTCCTTTATCCTCGCTGCCTAGCACCAAAACCATCCGCTCGGCATAATCCGTAGCTCGATAGTCAACCCCGTTCTGCACCGTGGCTCCGTAAATCCAAAACCCGGAATCTTTTAACTGCTGCAGGCTCTGAGCCAGATTCGGGGCCCGCACTACCGACACATGGGCCAGGGCGCCGGCCGCGGTCTTCTGGACAGTGGGCGTGATCAGGGTACTCCGGTGGGTGGTCACAATGACTGCCTGTACCTGAGCCGCCGCGGCCGTCCTGATCAAAGCTCCCAGGTTATGAGGATCAGTGATCCCATCCAAAGCCAGCAAAGCAAATGGTCCGGGCGCAGCGGAGGCCCGACTCAAGACATCTTCCATTCCGACATACTGATAAGGTGCGACCAGCGCCACGACTCCCTGATGCAGAATCTCAGGATACTTCTGATCCATCATCCGCCGGGGCAAGGTGGCTACCTTTATGTGGTTCAGTCGAGCCAACTCAATAATTTTATGCAATCGTTCGTCCCGTCTTTCGGCGGCGGCCACGATCTGGTTAATCTGATCAGGCCTCTCCTTAAGAGCTTCGAAGACGGGATTTATGCCGGCAATCAGATCGGTCATATCGCCTCATCCCAATGAAGAAGAAGATCTTCAATCTTAGAGGCGCAATGGCCTACCCGAAGACGTTCCGCAGTGAATATGGACAATATGTCCATTAACGCTCGGTCAACTTCCTGGTTGATGATCATGTAATTAAATTCATTAAATGATTCGATTTCTTTACGGGCATTAGCCAGCCTGAGTCTCAGACTCTCCGGGGCCTCAGACCCCCGCCCCGTTAATCGGGCCTTCAGTTCATGAAAGGACGGTGGGGCAATCATGATATAAACGGCTTCAGGATAGTGTCGTTTCATGTTTATCGCGCCCTGGATATCTATATCCAGAAGCAAGTCTCGGCCTTGCTCCAGGCTCCGATTGATCATAAATTTTGACGTGCCGTAATAATTGCCGTGCACGCAAGCCCATTCGACAAAGGCCTCGCCCTCGACCATGGTCTTGAATTCTGCTTCACTGACAAAAAAATAATCTTGCCCCGCCACCTCTCGTTGCCGCGGGGCGCGGGTCGTGTGGGACACGGAAAAATCGACATTTTCCAATTGCCTCAGGAGACGTCGAATGATGGTCGTCTTTCCGGTACCTGAAGGAGCGGTAATCACGTAAAGTTGTCCGGCCACGCTCATCCTTCCTTATCTTTTACCTTTTCCTTAGACAGGACATCGGCCCCAAACCGTTGGGCGATAGTTTCAGATTGAATTGCCGATAAGATAACATGATTACTATCGGTAATGATCACCGACCGGGTTCTCCGGCCCATGGTCGCGTCGACCAACCGTTTGGCATCTTTGGCCTCCTCCTTGAGCCGCTTCATGGGGGCAGATCCTGGATTGACAATGGTCACGATCCGGTCTAAAACCACAAAATTACCGAAACCGACATTAATGAGTTTACTTTCCATAGTCCACCGGTAAAATTACAATAATCAGAGGCCGAGTTTCGACGTTGCAAGCTTAAGTTTCATAATGACGACATTGCCTGCATCCTACTCAATGTTTTGAACCTGCTCCCTGATCCGTTCCAGTTCTCCCTTAATCTCGACCACGACATGGGAGGCTGCGGCGTTGCCGACTTTCGACCCAATCGTATTGGCTTCGCGGCCCATTTCCTGAATCAAGAAGTCAAGCCGGCGGCCGACCGGTTCCGGCAATTCCAAAAAATGGCGAAACTGCTGGATGTGGCTCTTTGACCTGACCAGTTCCTCGGTGATGTCGCTTCGTTCTGCAAAGTAAGCCGCTTCCTGAAACAGCCGTTGCTGATCAATTTCCGTTTGTCCCAAGAGCACTTTCATCCGCTCCCCTAGCCTGGTTTGATGCAACTGGAGCACCTCATCGGCGGTCTTTTCCAGTTCTCCCAGCAGGCTCAGGATGCGGTCGAGCCGGGAAATGAGATCATCGGCCAGGTTCTGCCCTTCGGCTTGCCGCATGATATCCAGATGATCAAATGCCTCATTCAAGCAGTCTAGAATCGCCGGCCAGGCGGCATCCAGGTCTTCATCATTCCGCTTCGGGACAACAATATCATTCACCCGGAGCAAATGGACCAGTTCCACCTTGTCATCGAGTCCCAGGGCCGCGTTAAGCGAACTGAGGGCCGCGTGCAATTGCCGGGCTAAGGGCAGATTGACCTCAAAACCGTCGACTCGATCCGGTAGGGAGTCGGTGGAGATGGTCAAATCTACTCGCCCTCGGTCTATCCGGGCCGCGGCCACTGCCTTGATCCGATCCTCCAGGGCATAATATTTCCGTGGCAAATGTAAGCTGACGTCGCGGTGACGGTTATTAACCGTCTTGATCTCAATCGTGGTGTTGGAATCGTCCTGGCTAATCTTGGCTGAGCCAAAAGCCGTCATACTCCGAATCATGAACCATCCTTACCTGCCGTTGTTCGGCTTTCCGCTTCTTTAAGTTGATAGATATAGGTGCGCCTGATGCGATGAAATGCAGTCAGCAATTCTTCCGAGGCGTAATCCGGATATGTCCAGGGCAAAGGCTGGTATCTCCCTTGGGTGTACAGCAAAGTTAGATCCGCGTAGATGCCTTTGGTCAAGGGAATCCGATGGGTAAAATTCTTGCCCGTGGCCAGGACAAGCCGTTCCCGGGAAATGACCCCGGGGTCAATGTTGATCCGCCGTCGAGTCTCCGCCGCCGTAGCCTGCTCATATTCATTGGTGATCAGCTTAACCTCCGGGAGTTCCTCGAATTGAATCAGGCCTTGAAACGAGACCACTCGCCGAAACAAGGGCCGACCCATCTCCCGGTAATAGTAATTCGTCTGATCAAACGGAATCACCCGGCTGACCAGGTCTGGTTCGCCATAAATCCCAGCCAAGAATTTGATCGTCTCATTAAGCCGCCCCCGGTCAAGGCCGAAGATGCTCACGATCAATTTCACCGGATCAAAGGGACGGGGGGTACTCATTTGCCGGCATTCCCAACCTTCAAAAAAATCACCTGGTCTCGTTCGCGCCCGGTTCACCGTCAAGTTTTCTTTAAGTAGTACTCTCGCTTGGGCGGCTCAAATTTCTCGATAGCATATCGAAGCATCGTTCGGGGCATTATTTTATAGTGCTGAATTAAAAATACTTCTTCCGCAATCATGTCAACCTTTCCCACTTCCCGGAGCATCCACCCCACTGCCTTATGAATCAGGTCGTGTTCGTCGGAGATCAATTCTGCGGCGATCTTTAGGGCGTCTTCGAACCGGCCCTTCTTGATCATGGGAAATGTCCCCATAATAGAAATTCTTCTCTCCCAAAGATCGGCTGATTTCGCCATAGAATATAATATGGTTCTTTGCTCAGGTTTACACAGGAGATAGGCACCGACTATCTTAGGCGCCGAGAGATCAACCAAATCCCAATTGTTCACGTATTTGGTCCGGCTGAGATAGAAATCAAATATCTCCTTTTTCTCATCCGCACCGGCCAGTTCAAACTTCCGGACCAGGATGAGCAAGGCGGTGAGTCGGCATTCGTGAATCAGGTCATGAAGCAACAGCGCCACCTCTCCCAGACTCAACCGGATATACTGGCGGGCGATGCTGCGCTGCTCCGGCACGGTCACGCCGACAAACACATCCCCTGCCCCGTATTCCCCCGGACCGGTTTTGAAAAAACCAGCCAGATGATGGGCCTTTTCGGGGCGACCAAGCCTCTCAAGTTCCCGTTTAACTGCTAAAGCCGACATATTACCAGTGATAATACGTTATTATTTCAAGGATTAAATTAGTTATCCCGACCTGGATGGAAGCCGGACGGATAATGGTGAAGGGCATAACCCTATCTTCTATGACTATAATGGCTGCAAGGTTGTGTCAATCAATTTCTGCGGCGTCATGATCGGAATTTGATGCCATAAGTTTAAGATCTAGATGGCGGGAGAACCAACCGGGACTATCAATCGGAGGCTGAGGAAAAAGGCTTTGTCTTTTGGGGCTAACTTTGCTAAAATGCTAACAAGGACTTCTTGCTTGCATCATTAAAACAACCTCACCTATCCGAGGGACCAAGAATGAACACCGCAACCGATATGATCAAGGTAGACCCAAAGGTGGCCGCCTATAACGCCGCCTCGCCCGAATTACAAGAAAGAATTCAGGAGTTGATTGCACTTTGGTTGGAAGATAAGGTACCAAAGACTTGGGACGACTTAGATGAGGTAGAAGATGATGAATTGGTCGAGGCTATAAGATATAGTCTACAAACGGCCAAACCGGAAGAGATGATGCCACTTGGGGATTTCTTGGATGGTGAGAAAAAACGCCTTTGCCGCTCAGACCTTCCCAAAAACCACCTCCACCTTAAGTCCACCATGGGGCAAGATCAGGGACCGCTCCACGGTGAGGTTTAATCGTTCCTTGAACCGCTGGTCCTTGGGCAAGACGATGGCAAACCGCCAGCCGTGAAAATGCTTTTTAATGCACCGCCCCAATTCTTTGACCAGGGCCAAGGCCGTTTGCCGCTCTTCCAGCCTGTTCCCGTATGGGGGGTTGGCCACGACCAATCCGGTGGGGGCGGCCACACCCGGCGCCGCGGTCTGGGTGAAATCATATTGGTCCAGGGTGAGATTGCCTAGGACTCCGGCTGCTTCAGCATTTTGCCGAGCTGCATCCAGGGCCATAGGATCAATATCCGAGGCATGAATAGGCCCCGGCGCCTGTTCCAGGATCTGGCCTTCAGCTTGTTTCTTGAGGTATTCCCAAGTGCGCTTCTTGAAGGCCGGCCATAGGCTAAAACCAAACGTCCGGTTCCGACCGGGGGGCATATTCCTGGCCAGCATGGCCGCCTCAATGGCAAAGGTTCCCGATCCGCAGGTCAGATCCAATAGTGGCTCCCCCGCCTCCCACCCGGAAGACAAGATAATGCCGGCTGCCGTTGTTTCCCGAATGGGCGCCCGGCCGGGATAGACCCGATAGCCCCGTTTGTGAAGCCGCTCTCCCGTCATATCCAGGCTCAAAGTACATCTTTTGCCCTCCATCCTGACGTACACCGCCTGCCCGTGATCTTCGTCCGATTCTCTCCCGAAATCCTGAGAACTCCAACCCAGCGTTTCCAGGCTGCCCCGCACTCCATCGATAATCGTCCGGGTGATCAGCCCTGGGTGATCCAGGTAGGCACCCTGTAAGGACAGCTTAACCTCCGGCAGGGATCCCTGGCTCAAGAATGTATCCCATGGAACGGCCTGTGTCTTTCGGTAGACATCTTCAATGGCCCCAGCCCTAAATTCAGCCAGACGCATCAATACCCGCCCCGCTGACCGGAGATGCAGGTTAGCCCGGTAACCATCCTCCAGGTGTCCAGAAAAGGCCACACCGCCACCCAGTTCAGTGATATTCTCAACATCCAGCCGATGCAATTCCGCGGCAGTCACCGGCTCCAACCCCGGTACAGTCACAGCGAAGTAACTATGGACCGGGGCATGAACGTATCTTTTGATCCTTCGTTCTAAAGCCTTTGTAGATATTGCCATCAGCATCCATTCTAACTTATTGTTATAGCATATCTTTGAACTCCTGGTAGGCAGTTATCTGGTCGGCCAGGGCGAAGGTTTTGTTTAATGTAGCCCTTTTCAGGGCCACTGTCAATAGCCACTCAGACGGGGTGCCGAGCTTAACCGCGCACAATACCCACCGTTAGACAAAGGCTTCTTCGCCGCCGCGGCCAGCCAAGGCGATCTTCCCTTCTTCGGACAACCGGGATGCAATCCGGACGATCCCCTGCTGAGCTTTTTCCACATCGGAGAGGCGCACCGGACCCATGGCATCGATATCTTCTTTAAGCATTTCGGCAGCTCTTTCGGAAAGATTCTTGAAAATCTTATTCTTGACTTCCTCGCCCGCGGACCGAAGGGCCACGGCCAACTCCTTGTTGGAGACTTCCCGCAGAACCATTTGAATCCCGCGGTCATCGATGGCGGACAGGTCTTCAAAGGTAAACATGAGGTCGCGAACTTGCTCGGCCAATTCGGGAGAGGTTTCTTCGATCATGGACAATACGCTGGTCTCGGTGGCCTTGTCGACCCGGTTAAGGATTTCAGCCACGGGTTGGACGCCGCCCACTTTCCGGCCGACTGAGCCTAAGGTAGCAATTTCATCTTTCAGGGCTTCGGCGATTTCATAGATAATACCAGGGGGGATGCGATCCAGATTGGCGATCCGGGTGATAACATCGACCTGGAGATTCTTGGGCAAGTTCTGCAGCACTCCGGCGGCTTGATCGGGATCTATGTGAGCCAGGATCAGGGCAATGGTCTGGGGATGCTCGTTTTTGGTGAAATCTGTCAACATCTTAGGATCTAACCCACTTAAGGCCTCCAAAGACGAAAGGTCCATTTCTGTTTCAGTTTCACCCAGGCGTCTGATGTATTCGTCCGCGTCCGTGTCAAGGGCCTTGGTCAGCAAATCCCGGACAAAACCCGAGCCTAGAGAGACCACGCCAGTGCCTGTCTTGACCAGTTCCAGAAATTCGTCTATCACCTCATCCACCACAGTGGTAGGCACCTCTTCCATTTTCGACATTTGAAAAGTGACTTTCTTTATTTCTGATGGGCTCAATGACCTAAGAATAATCGCGGCCGCATCATCGCCCAGCGCCCCCAAGAGTAAGGCCGCCTTCTCGACGTTATTAAGATCTTTTGCCGTAATTTCTTTTGGTACTTTAACTTCCACCGGCATGGCACACATATCTTTCCTCCGAACGACCGGCAGGCGGCATCCCCTGCGCGGAAAAACTGGTTAGTCCCTGGTCAAAATGGCAATTGACCCTTAAACTATATTCTGTTATTATGGCACAAAATTTCAAAATAGAAAACACCATATTTGATCATCATTAAGATAATTCAACTAAATTATGATGGTCTGAAATTTAGGCCCGGCTTTTCTTCCTGCAGCAGGTTAAAAAGCATGATCCAGGAGACCCAGAGATCACCGAAGCGTCGGCCTCTGCGTTGGGCCTTTCCCAACATGCTCGAATTCAGAGTCGGACTACTGTATACTAACTGGTACCCCAGTCTGTTTCTTTGGCTGGATGGCACCTCCTCCCGGCCGGTAGCGTAAGAAGGCTCCATTGTGTCAACTTTTCTAATCCCTTTAAGACCCGCCCAAGCGTCGCCCAAGCTTATCGAGAGGTTGGCTCGGATCGTCGGTCCTGATCATCTATCCATCAAGGATCCCGACCGGTTCGCGTACTCACGGGATCTCTGGCCCAAGACATTGATGTGGCTGATGGAGGGCAAGGCGCTCTACCCGCCGGATGTGATCATCTGGCCGGAGAATGTGGCTCAGGTGGGTGAAATATTGAGACTGGCCGCCAGGGAAGGCATCCCGGTAACCCCCCTTGGGGCGGGATCCGGGATTTGCGCCGCGGCCATGGCCATCAACGGCGGCATCATCATGGACCTGAAGCGCATGAACCGGGTGATCGCCATTGACAAAAGCTCGATGGTGGCCGAAGTTGAACCCGGCATCATCGGTTGGCACCTGGAATCGATATTAGCTAGATTCGGTTTGACCATGGGCCATTTTCCTTCATCTATCACCTGTTCCACCGTGGGCGGCTATCTGGCCACCCGGTCGGCAGGACAAATGTCCAGCAAGTACGGAAAAATAGAGGATATCGTGGCCTCCCTGGAGGTGGTTCTGGCTGATGGCCGTCTGATCAGGACACCCTTCACGGCCGGACGGCGGTACCTTCCAGACTTGAACCAGGTCTTCACCGGTTCAGAAGGGACCCTGGGCGTGATCACCCGAGCCTGGATGAAGGTCCATCCGGTTCCCACGGCCCGGGACTATTTGGGATTCCATTTTTACTCTCTAGACCATGCCCTGATGGCGATGCAGGACATCATGCAGGCCGGGGTGAGACCGGCCGTACTGCGGCTTTATGATGAATTCGATACCGTAGTGGCTTCCTCCAAAACCGGTCGGTCATCTTCCCGCCAGGCGCCCTGGTTGGATTTCTTCCGCCTCCCGAAAGAATTGATTTCTAAAGTCGTCACCTCCGCGGTTTTGAAACGTCCCCGCCTGCTCAATCGCCTGTCCGACTATCTCCCCGGCAAGTTCTTATTTGTGGTAGTCTGCGAAGGCACACCCCAGTTGGTCGCCCACGAGACCGCGACCATCAAAAGCATTTGCGCCGCTCACGATGGCCACTATCGGGGCAAAAAGCCAGCCGAAAACTGGTATCAGAATCGGTATGCCCTGCCCTTCAAGCAATCATCCATATTCTACCATCATGGTTTCGTAGACACCATGGACATAGCCACCACCTGGGACGAAGCGATCAATATTTATTATCTGGTCAGGGAAGCCGTCTCCGACCATATGTTCATTATGGCGCATTTTACGCACCCCTATCCCGACGGCGTGTGTATCTCCTTCACCATGATCGGCCCGGCCAACGCTCTCGACATATATGATCTGGCCTGGACCAAAGGGCTGGAGGCAGTCCTGGCCGGGAAAGGAAGCCTGGCTCACCATCATGGGGTGGGATTCTCCAAGCAGGGTTTCCTGGCCGATGAACTGCAAGGCGGCCTGGAGGTCTACCGAGGTATAAAGGAATACCTTGATAAGGATTGGATTCTTAACCCCAACAAAATGGGCCTGGGGGCCGATGGCATCGTCACCCCCCGGAGAGGCACTTCCTCAGATGACCACAGCATTCGTTCGCAAAG
>JADFXK010000580.1 GCA_015233625.1 Deltaproteobacteria bacterium
ATTACTCTGGTAGGATACGACAGAATTAACAAGTTCTTCATTGTCAAGAATAGTTGGGGAACCGGTTGGGGAGAACGTGGGTTTTTTAGGATTGCTTACTCCGAAGTATCCCAAACTTCCAAGACTCAATTTGGAAATGTTTCATACGCCATTACCAAGATGTTACCCAGTCAAACCACTCAACAAACTTTAACCGTTTCAACCTCTCCATCTGGATATGGCACCGTGTCAACTAATCTACCCAATGTAGCTTCGGGCAGCAGCATTACAACCCAGGTTCAAAAAGGGACAACGGTAACGCTGACGGCAAATCCGGTTTCCGGGAAAATCTTTAAGCAATGGACGGGCTCAACTTCAACTGTAAATGGAAATACCTGCACTGTTGTTATGAACTCGGATATAGCGGTTACGGCTGTATTTGATAATCCTCAATACACATTAACTGTAACTTCGGTTGCTCACTGTCAAATCGTCGCCCCGGGATTAACTTGTCCAGGAACTTGTTCAATGGCATATCCAAATGGAACTGTTGTTACTTTGACGGCTGTTCCCGACAGTGGATACGCTGTAAAGAACTGGGTGGGGGTAGATAAGGCCACAGGGAATACGGCCACCGTAACTCTTCAAAATGCAAACAGGTCAGGCGTCTCGGTGGTATTGGCGCAAACCAGCTATACCTTGTCGATTCAGCCGTCTCCAGCTAACGGAACCATAACCAGCTCGGACGGATTAAGCTGTCCGGGGACTTGTTCAAAGAACTATACCCCAGGAACGGTTGTTTCATTGACCGCCAATCCGAGTTCCGGCTATGGGGTGGGATCCTGGACGGGAGTTACCGCTTCCGGAAAAACGGCAAGTGTAACCATGAACTCCAATCAGATCGTTTCTGTGGGATTTACCAAACTGCCGGCCAATTCTTCAATCAAAGCAACATCAAACCTTACAACATCTTTCTATGTCTATAACAACGGAATTCAGCTTTTTGCATCTTCACCGGCTCTGTCGGCCACGTTTAACGGTCTTACTGCGGGCACGTATACCGTTTCGGCTAAATCCTATGCCGGATATACGACTCCTCCAGCTCAAACAAAGGATGTTCCGGCCGGAACCCAAGTGGTACTCAGCTTTATTTACCAACCAATTCCTCAAGTTGGAACGGTGGCTGTAGAATCCAATATCGCAGCCAACTTCACCATAGCCGGCCCGGCCGGAACGATCAAAGCCACCGGGGTAACCAAATTTTCTCAAACGAACTGTGGAGTGGGCGGGTATACGGCCACACCAGCCGCGGTTACCGGATATACCACACCAGCCGCTCAAGCACTTTCATTGGCAAACGGAGCAACTATAACCTTCAGGTTCACGTATCAACCGAAAGCCAAAAAGATTGCGGTGAACTTTCAATGTCCGTCCGCTCTTCCGGTGGAGAATGGTGTCAACTACGAGGAAATCTGCGATCAGTTCTACGCCACTTCGTGGACCTGCGAACCAACTGATGCCGGTACCAGAGACGAGAGCAATGTTCTTCAGGCAACTCTTCTGCAAAATTCGGATACTCTTTGTGAAGTTGCCATGGCCGGGATTGGAGACTCTACTCCGAGAAAGTGGAGAATGGTCAGTCAGTCGACAAATGCTTCGCCGACTATTGATTCCGTACTGTCGTCAGATGCTTACGATATCATCTACACCATTAACAATGGAGCAATCCAGACATATTCTCCGTCTGGTCAGAAGGACTTCACCACTTTTGAACCTGGAAGAGGATATTTGATCGGCTATAAGCCGGACAAGGATGCCTCGCCGATCATCATCTTTGGACCCGCTTTAACCAATACGGATATCAGTCTGGTTCAAGGAATCAACTTCGTAGGATTTAATGGGAAGATGGAGAGTCCTGTTGAAACTGCGTTGGTGACGATAATGGACTACGTGACTAAGGTTGTCACTATTGAAAACGGAATTTGGGAAACCTTTGAAAAAGGGTCGGCCGGTAACAGTCTGCTAACCTTAAAGCCGGGTAAGGGGTACTTGATTTATGTCACTTCCAATGTAACCTGGAAACTTCCTACCGAATAGGCCTTGACGACCTCCTTCTGGGAAACTTTCCAGAGGGAGGTTGGAAGGATGCTTGAGGATATCGGAATATGGATTCTTTTGCTGGTCTGGGGTGAGATCCGGGACGAAAACAATGGGGCGTCAATCGAGAGATATGACGTCATTTTTTTTCTGTAAAACCGGCAGGTAAACGTACACCCTGGTCCCCTGTCCGCGCGTTGAGGAGACGCGGATATGTCCGTCGTGTTTCCGGACAATGGAATAGACGATGGTTAAC
>JADFXK010000581.1 GCA_015233625.1 Deltaproteobacteria bacterium
GCTCTTGAGATGGATTTTAAGCAGGTGGAACAAACCGAGGAACTTTACGACCCAGACAAGTCTGCGGTCAGAAGCGAACAATCCACCGCTGAAAAATCCAAGGGCGACTCCCCGGTGATCAGAGGTGTGCCGGGGGTGACCACGAATATCCCGCCCGGAGCTCCTTCTACAGTCGGCTCTAACAAGAATAAATACGAGAAGAAGCAATCCACGGTTAACTACGAAATCAGCAAAACCGTAAAGCGGACCCTGCAACCCGCGGCGACCATCAAGAATATCTCCATCGCGGTAGTCCTTGACGGCAGTTATAAGATAGAAAAAGACGCTGATGGAAAAGAAACCAGTGTATTTGTGCCTATACCGGCCGATCAATTGACCAAAATAACCGACGTGGTCAAGAAATCCGGTGGTTACAATCCCGACCGGGGAGACCAGGTGGAAGTAGTCAGTGTTCCGTTTAAGCGGGTCGGGTTGTCTGACGAAGAAGTTAAAGAAATGGCCACGTTAGAACGCCGGGCCTTCTGGGCGCCGTACATCCGCCTGGGTATTGCCGCAATCATCATCCTACTGGTCCTGATCTTTGTGATCCGACCGTTGATCAAGATGCTCAAGCCGCCGACTCCGTTCCTGCCTGAGCTGCCCATACCCGAGGAAATAGAAGAAGAGGTCCCAGGTCTGGAAGCTCCGGTTAAGGAAGTTGTTACTCCGAGGATGACCCTTAGACAATTGGCACACTCCGATCCGGCCAGATTTACAGATATGTTGCGGAACTGGATAAAATAAGTATCGTTGCGGGTTGCGGGTTACCTGTTGCGGGTTGCATGCAATCATCCGATTAGGATGACGAACCCGTAACCTGCACTTGTCGAAAAAAGCCCGAAGTCCGTTTGAATCTTGGACTCTTGTCACAAAATCTATATCTGTTTTCACACTTTAGTGGTATAATTTAAAAACGAAAACTCACCGGTTATCAGACCGACTCGCAACCCGAAACACGCAACAAGCAACCCGAAACGCAACCCGCAACCAGAAACGAGCCACAGGCGTGAGAATAATCAAGGCCAAAGATTCAGACAAAGTCGCTATGTACGGTTTTCATCTTAAGGATGAGGCCGTCTCCAGGCTGGGCAGCGGCGCGGTCATTAAAGCTGATAAAGAAGATACGCAACGTTTTGAGGCTCTGCGGATGTCTCAGTTAAAGCCGACGGCAGAGGCCGGGCATCCTGAGTCGAGTGAAGTCCCTTTTGTCTTCCTGAAGGATAAGGATGACCTATCGACGCGACGGCATAATTTTGAACAAAGATTCGAGGAGGAAGCTGCGGTCATCCTGACTCAGGCTGAAGAAAAGGCCCGCCGGATTCAAGAACAGGCTCAGTCGCAAATTCAGGAACAATCCCGGCTGGCTCAAGATGTCGTCCACCAGGCCCAGGCGGAGGCCGAACGGATTAGGGAAGAAGCCCGGAAAACGGGATATGATGTCGGTTATAAGGACGGCTTTAATCAGGGGCTTAGCCAGTTCACCGGGCCGGTGGCGGCGTTCAATCAGGCGGCCGTTGAAGTCGCCGGCTTAAAAGAAACCATTATCCGGCGGGTCGAAAAGGATATCTTGGAGCTGACCCTGGCTGTTATTCGGAAAGTCTTTCACCGGGAGTTGGAATCTCCTGAAACGGTGCTGAGCATCATTCGCTTCGCAGCCGGCAAAGCCGTGGACCGGGAAAGCCTGAAGGTCAGGATGTGTCAACAAGATATCGATATAGCCAAAGAGCATCATGATGAGTTGCTCAGTAGTCTGGAAAACGTCAAACGATTGTCATTTGAGCCCGACCCCAGCCTGTCCCGGGGCAGCATCATTGTGGAATCAAACTACGGTGATGTGGAATCCAAAATGGATTTGAATATGGAAGAGGTCGAACGGGTCCTTCGGGAGCAATTGAATCCGGACGGCGGTGGGGCCTAACTATGGATGTGGCCATTGATTTCAACAAATATCAACAGGCGGTGGCCGGCCTGATGACTTACCGGATTATCGGCCGGGTCTCCAAGATTATCGGTTTGACCGTGGAAGGATACGGCCCCGGCGTGTCTGTGGGCAGCGCCTGCTATATTTACCCCATGGATGACGGGCCGCCCATTAAGGCCGAGGTTGTCGGGTTCAAAGAAAATCGGATTGTTTTGATGCCCCTGGGGGATCTTAAAGGGGTGGCGCCCAGTTGCCGGATTGTTCATTCCGAAGAGGCGGCGACTATCCCCGTCGGGCCGGCGATGTTGGGACGGGTCTTAGATGGGTTGGGGGAGCCGCTTGACGGCCTGGGGCCGATAGTCCCGGAAACAC
>JADFXK010000582.1 GCA_015233625.1 Deltaproteobacteria bacterium
AATGATGTCCCCGGAGAGGATCAATTCCATCGCCTTCTTGCGACCGATGATATGGGGCAAGACCAGCGCCGCGATGGGCGGATAAACCCCCACGGCTATCTCCGGTTGCCCAAACTTGGCATTGTCTAGAGCCAGCACCATGTCACAGTAGATGGCCAGCTCGCATCCCCCACCCAGGCATGAACCATGGACCACGGCCAGGGTCGGGACCCCCACCTGGTCAATCAATCGGAACATCCCATGAAATACCTCAATCATCTTTTCGGCCAGGCCGCCCATATGCTCGGCGACTTCAACACCGACGGAAAAGGCCTTCCCGGAAGCATCAAACATCAGCAGCTTGATCCCCGAGTCATCTTTAAGGCCGGATAATGCCTGATTAATCTCTTCCATCATGGCGATGTTTAACCAGTTCAGCGGCGGACGATTCAGCGTGATTGTGACCAGGCCGTTGTCTTTTTTTACCAGGATATGCTTATACTCCATTTCAATCTCCTTTAATTTCTGATATATATGCTTAGAGGGCCGAAGGCCGTGGTCCGAATCCAGGGCTCAGGCCGGCCGGATTACCCGGATTCAGAAATAACAGAGGCATCTGTTTTTTGTCAAAGCCTTTTTGCCGGGTTTTGTGGTATAGGTGATGGAGTGGGGTTGATTCACTGACTAACAGACCATTATCCATATTATCCCGACTCGCTCCTAAACTGCACGAACCGACCATAATTACATTGGGAAGACGGCGGATTATGGTCTCTTCTTCAAATAACCACCAAGGAGTTGCAGATGGTTGCTTTGATTGTCGTAGTTGTCCTGGTCATTGTCTTGACCATGATTTTCTCTTTTGTTGAGGCGGTATTGTATTCAACTCCCCGGGCTGAATTGGATGCCGCGATTAGTGAAGACCGGCAGACTAAGGCGGCCCGACTTTTTCTCAGCCTGAAAAAGAACATTGCCGCGCCGCTGGCTGCCATGCTCATTCTCAGCACGGTCGTGACCACTGTCGGCGCGTCAACGGCCGGGGCATTGGCCATCGAGCTTTTCGGTCCGAAGCGGTTGATCTGGTTTTCTTTTGCCTTCACCCTGATTATTTTGGTTTTTTCGGAGATTATTCCCAAGACCGTAGGGGCTATCTATTGGCGAAGTTTGTGGCCTTACGTCGGCCATCCCCTCCAATTGATGATCTGGATACTATATCCGGGAGTGCAATTCTGTTTGTGGTTGTCTCGAATAATCACGGGGGGTAATCAAGCGGTCTTAGTGACTGAAGAAGAAATTCTGGCCATGGTCCGCTTAGGCGTCCATTCAAAGGAAATATCCGATATGGAAAGCCTGATGGTGCATAACATTATCGGATTGGAAGACAAGGATGTCGGGCGGATTATGACGCCGCGCACGGTCATATTTGGGCTGGACATATCTATGACCGTCCAGTCAGCCTATGAAGCTGCTTGCAATAGTGGATTCAGCCGGATCCCGGTTTTTGCAGGGTCACCCGAGAATATCAATGGTTACGTAATGATGAAGGACCTGTCCAGCCGAGATGCCTGGGAGCATCCCACCACCCCCATCAAGCGGTTGGTCAAGCCGGTCACTTTTGTCCCGGAACACACCAATTGCCTGATTCTACTCCGCCGCTTTCTGGAAAAACGACAACACATGGCCATAGTTGTAGATGAATACGGCGGCCTGGAAGGGCTGGTGACCCTTGAGGACCTCCTGGAGACCATCATCGGGCAAGAAATTGTGGACGAAACGGATAGGACGGTGGATATGCAGGCGCTGGCCCGTAAGAAAAAACGAGCAATCATTTCCAATAGCTAACCAATAGATTCCAATTCGATATCCCCCTTGGCCCCGATTTGGTCACCCATAATGATCAGGGCCGCCTGCACACCGTCAATGGTTAGCGCCCAGTCCAGGGCCGTCCGGACATCGTTGCGCCCGGCGATTCTGTTGCCTAAGGCCGTAGCCGCGGCATCGGCCAGGGCCGGGGAAGAGGCAATAACACACGCGGCATCAGCCCGTCCTAAGCTGAGGGAGTGCCCGACGGTGGCGGAGGAAGTGCACACCCCCAGAGGTGTCCGATCAGCCTGGATCTTGATCCCCAGCCGGTGGCTTAGGGGGGACTCGCCAGCGAATATACCGACAATCAGGTCTTTTCGGCTAAGAATAAATGTATCTCCGCCGTTCTCGATGATTAGGTCGGGGGACCGGCCGGCAAACTCCAGGCCGACAAACTCCGCCACTGCCCCGGCCACCGCGGCCATCGGTCCCACACCGGTCTGGTCCGCAGCCTCGATCATCGACCTGACCAGGGGCGGGGCAAAA
>JADFXK010000583.1 GCA_015233625.1 Deltaproteobacteria bacterium
AACGGGGGGGCTTATAGGGGCCCAGGTCAAGACGACTATGAACAGAAATACCGAGACCGAACCATAACAATGATGAAGAATACGGCCGCAAAACTGGGCCTGAATCAACCCTGACCCCGGTGGTCGCCCCGGACGCCCAAACGGCGGTTGGGATGTGATCCCGGGCCAAAATCGGGAAGTTTCTCATCAGCAACCAGCAACCGGCCGGGGGCGGTCAGGTTCATGGGGCCGCAGGTGAGTCGGCCGAAGGTTTGTCTGGGGGGATCCGGTTGGCGAAACAAATGGCCACATACATATTGTACGCCAGTTGCGGTGGGAACAGGCTGAGCCTGTCGCCATCTTTCAAAATCTCGTCTTGCGCCAGGGTACAATGATTCAGAAGCGCCAACCGGACATCCTTGAGAGTCAGACCCAGGGCGGCTATGGCCTGGCTGACCAGACTGCCCTCGGGGAGGGTCAGTTGGAGTTCGCCCTGGTTGTGCCCCGGTACCTTGTTTCTTAGGAATGCCCCCAGCTTAACCGTGATAGTGATCATGTTTGGCCCTGACCTCTCAGACTGCGAGAATAATTACGAAGCACCAGTAATGGAAATACCAACCGCGGCGGCCGGACCGGCGCGCCTGGAACGATCGATGCGCCGGCTAGGGTAAATCAAAGGGTACTTCCAGGTCGAATTTCTGCATCAGCTTTTCCAACCCTCTCCGGGTGGTGCCGGTGATAATGCAGGCCTGCCGTTCCGAAATCCTGCCGTTGTGGTATAGAATCGCGGTCAGGGCTTCAGTGAGATAGGATTGGTCCAGAGTCGTGATGCTTTCGAAATCCGGGATGTCTATAGTTATTCTCATAGTCTCTAAAGGGTATGGACTGCAAGTTGAACCCAAGGAGAATTAGTCCGAGAGAAGGGTGTCCTTTATCTGAGAAACGTCCTTTTTCTCGGTGATCATGTTCTTCAGGTTGTTGAACTTCTTGGTATCTCCCAGCATGATCAGGCCGATGAGCTTACCGCCGTCAAACACGGCCTTTTTGTAAGTATTATTTCCGGTCACTGCTCTTGACTCGAATTTATTGTCGGCGTCGATTTCTCCGGCCGAGGCCAGATCTACCCCCACGACCTTAAGCATATTGGCCATGGTCGTCCCGGTATAACTAAGACTAAGGCCGGTCATGTTGGCCCCGGCGATTTTTCCCTGGTCCATGGCGGCAGGCCAGATACCATAGGGCATGCCCTTATATTCGGCTACGTCACCGGCCGCATAAATGTCCGGCTGGTTGGTCCTAAGAAAGTCATCCACCTTGATGCCCTTGTCGATCTCCAGTTCCAGGGGTTTGGCCAGGACCATGTTCGGTCGAACTCCGGCCGAAATGATCACCATCTGGGCCGGCAAGGTCTCTCCTCCAGCCAGGGCCACACCCTCAACCCGGTCATTCCCGACTATGGCCTCGGTCTTGGCGCCCAGTCTGAAGGCAAATCCCATCCCCTCCATCACGGTTTGGAGCAGGGCGGCTCCGGGCACGTCCAGTTGCCGGGGCAGGAGCCGGGGAAAGAACTCCACCACGGTGACCTTCAACCCCAATTTGCGCAAGGCGTTACCGGCTTCCAGGCCCAGCAATCCACCGCCGATGAGGACGACTTCTCGGGCATTCCGGGCCTGGGCGGAGATCTCCCGGGCATCCTTGATCGTTCGCAGAGCCAGGACGCCGGCCTTCTCGGAACCCTTAATGGGTGGAATGAAAGAATTGCTGCCGGTCGCGATCAGCAAAGCATCGTAGGCAAAGGTACGATTATCGGCGGTGGTAACAATCTTGGTTTGACGGTCGGCGGAAACAACCAGGGCATTAAGCTCCAGGTTAATATTATTATCTTGATACCATTGTTCCTTTTTTGCGATAAGGGCTTGTTCGGTGAATTCGCCGGCAATGAACTCATTTAATTTGATGCGATAGTAGAAGGGGATATCCTCAGCGGACAAGATGGTAAGGCGACCTTCGTGGTCATGCTTGCGGATCTCTTCCGCCGCGGTGAGTCCAGCCACGCCACTGCCGATGATCAAGTATTGCTTCATACTGAGACCTCCTTTATTGAGTTACTTTAGGTTGAACCGGGAGAAGGCGAGATTGGCCGAATTTTCTTCCATGAACAACTCGGCTGTGTTATGATGATTCTACCAGTTTTTGGTCGATTTTAAATATTTTTTTGACAAGTGCTGTATTTTTTTGTAATGTGCCCCGTGTTAAGAAACTGAAGATTCGAATTATTTAGCTGATTTGTTTATTAATAGCGTCTACCCTACCAAAACTGGCGACCATCTGACGGAA
>JADFXK010000584.1 GCA_015233625.1 Deltaproteobacteria bacterium
AAGATGTGGCCATTGTCACCGTCGGCGGGCGTGGCCAAAGGATTTCCCGGGTTGAGGCCGACGGCCCAGCCAGGTTGGGACGAGCCACCATCCTGGTCGCGGATAATGCCCCCGACAATCGGGCCTTATTGAAGGGATTTCTTAATCATTCCGATATAACCATTATCGAAGCGACAAATGGTCATCGGGCCGTCGAGTTGGCTGAACTCTATCGACCCGATCTGATTCTGATGGAGACTAAAATGCCGGTGATGGACGGACCCGAGGCCATCCGCATAATAAAGATGAGCGATGAGCTGAAAAAAATCCCCATCATCGCTCTGACCGCCTCGGTCATGGAAGAAGACCAGGAAAAGATGAAGAGCGCTGGTTGTGATGCCTACATCAAGAAGCCCGTCAGCAAAAAGGAGTTGGTGGCGGTGTTGAGCCGTTTCTTGCCCCGGGGGACTAAAGGCCCGGCCTATCCGACCAATGGATTCATTTACCGGGACGGGCGGATTTTGGCCCCGGCCTCAAGCGCGCCGGAAGACCGGGAGAGACTGGCCGATTTAATGCGGGTCCTGAAAAACCAATTTATGGATAAATGGACCAGAATCAACAGGACTTTTTTTATAGACGAAATCGAAGTGTTTGCCCATCAGATCAAAGAACTGGGTACGACTTTCCAGTTCCATATACTTCAAACCATTGGCGACGAGTTGCTCCATCAAGCCAAGACATTTGACATCGAAAGACTCCCGCAGACTCTGGCCGTCTTTCCTGAATTGCTCAAAAAGATTTCTTATGCCATAGATACCGATGAGCAGTTGGCAGGAGAATCCCACCGGCCCCCGGATCCGTTCCAATCAACACCTTTCACCAATTCTTAACCTCATCTACCACGGTTTTCGATATCTTATCCCACCAGGAAATTATCACACCGTTCCTCCGTCACCGCCTTCCGTCTCGCAGCTACCCGTATCTCATTGTATAAACAGGATCATCCCAGTCGCAATCCAAATTATCAAGAGGCCAGGCAAGGATGCGATTCATCAGCGTCCACCCTCTGGATTACAAAAAAATCAGGTAATGCCTCATACAAAAAGCAGGGTTACCCCGATTGACAAGATTTGGAGGTGTGGTATGATGCATTCATATTACTGAATTCAGTCAGTTACGGCAACGGATGAATACTCTTACGCATATCTAATTGATCTTCCTGGGTATTCATCCGAATATTGAAGATTTTGAACCGACAATCGAACTTGGGCCACTCCAAGCAAAGAGGAAAGCATGGATAAATTTTATTGGTTTCTACGCTTCGTTGACCTATTGTTTTTGTTGTTGACTCTATTCTTCATCATACCGCTTATTCCACCTTTCGCCCAATTTCCCGTTATTAAATCGCTCGATCATTTATTCCAGCCTAGGCGCGATTCACCCTTTCGGCATTACCGCCGTCCCTACCTGGGGTTTTACTTTGAACGTGAGGACCTTTCTTTTTGCATCCCGGGGGCTTTACCCCCTTAACTTGCCGGCCCGGTTGTTACAAAAAACGGATATATTAATCAATTCAAAGTTAACAATGCGGGGTGTGATAGGGCAGAAAAATGTGAAGCCAAATTGAAAGAACTCCGAATAAAAAAAAGAGGAGCCGGCTTTGTCCCTTTAACGGATTTTCATGGTCCTGTTAGCCTCAAATGGGTGGATTCTGGAAACACGGAAATCGACATTAACGCAGGCGAGAGTGTTTTCTGTAACCTGCTAAACATCCCGAACAGCAACTATCAGCAGAGTCAGAGTGGGTCAGGGAAGTATAAGGATTCAAGTCCGACTTGCACAAATGATATCGGACTAGTGTTTAATTATGAGCAGACTGACCCCCCGCAGGTGAATCGTTTGCTTAGAGCACCGGAGGAAGAATACCAACTTGACGTGTATGTTTGCACCGCGAATAACGAAACAGTGAACACAACCTTTGAAGTAACCTGGAACGGACAATGGAATGATGACCTCAATAGAATGCTTGATAATGCTTACATAAAAATATTGGATAAGAGACCCAAGGCTTGATGGCGCGTTCATTTTAAAGCGAAACGACCTACCCCAAAACCTGGCTGATATTTTCCGGAGAACTTACCTCATTATGTCAACTAATAAAAAATGTACGTGGCCGTCCAATAGGTCCAGTGCCCATTCAAATAAAGGGATCATCGCCGAGTTTCGGGATAAACAAATCTGTGGGGATTGCAACGGGGACTAGCCCATAGTTACCACGACCAAAGAATGGTGCAAGGCCTTCAAATGGATCGCGCTGATCCTC
>JADFXK010000585.1 GCA_015233625.1 Deltaproteobacteria bacterium
CGGCCTCCTCGACCAGTTCGCCGATGTCGGCCAAAGTTCCCCGGATGATCCGCTGGTCCGGCCAGGACGCCCGATGGACCACGGCCACAGGGCACTCCCACCCGTAATGAGCAGCCAGTTCGTCTGCTACCTGGCCGATCTTATGAATGGACAAGAAGATGCACATGGTGGCCTGGCTGGCGGCGAAATATTCCAGCGATTGCTTTTCGGGGAGCGGGGTCCGGCCGGCCGTTCTGGTCAAGATCACGGTTTGCGACACTTCCGGTGCGGTCAACTCTACCCGCAAGGCGGCCGCGGCGGCCTGAAACGAACTCACTCCGGGAATAACTTCATAGTCCAGGCCCAACAGGTCAAGCTGGGTCATTTGTTCCTTGATGGCCCCGTACAGAGACGGGTCTCCGGAATGGAGCCGGATGACATCCACATCCTGTGCTTGGGCCCGGCGGAAAAGGGCCGTTATTTGCTCCAGATTCAGGGCGGCGGAATCATGTTTCTCCGCGGCTTCGGGCAAAAGGGCGAGGACCTCCGGGCTGACCAGAGAACCGGCATAAATGCACATCTGGGCGGTTTGAAGCATCTGGTGGGCTTTAATCGTAAGTAGTTCCGGATCGCCCGGTCCGGCGCCGATAAAATATACTTTCATATAATTCCTCAATAGGTTACATGAAATTAACAAAAAAACATAACCCGGAGGACACAGAGGTTTTCTCTTGTCACCGGCCCCATCTTGTCATTTCGAGCAAAGCGAGAAATCTTAAGATTCCTCACATCCGTTCGGAATGACAAAATAGAAACCATTGTCTTTTTGGTTGCGGCCCAATGCGGCTCTGTGTCCGCTGTATTATGTTTTTATTTTGAAATAGCCCGGCTTCCCCGGACCAGGATGATGGACATGTATCCGGCCGTGGCCTCGGCCCCTTTTAGGCGGCTCAAGTCGGTCTCAATTTGTTCGTCGTCCATGCCCACATGGGCTAACAAGACGCTCCGGTCAAGGGCTCCGGCACTTTCCAGGACCTCGATGACCCGGCCCAGGCGCTTGCCGATCTTCATCAAGACAACGGTCCCGCCCGTGGCCACGGCGTCTTGGACCGCGGTGAGATCATCGGCCGTGGGGACAATGGTCACCGGCGCCTTGGCTTCGCCCACCGGGAACTCGGCCGCGGCCGCGGCGGCGCTGAACGCGGTAATCCCAGGGACGGTCACAATTTTAACCTCGGGAATAAGGCGGCGTAAGGCCCGGACTAAATAGATATAGGTGGAGTAAAGGAAGGCATCGCCTAAGGTCAGAAAACAGGCATCGATACCGGTCTGGAGCACCTCGGCCACGACTTTAGCCGCCTCAATCCAGCGGGAGTCCAGCTCGGCCCGGTCGGTGGTCATGGGAAAGACAATTTCCTGAATTCTGGCTTTGGGGTTGAGATGCTTGCGGGCAATGGTCAAGGCCAGGCTGTCGGCCTTATCACTGGCCTTGGGCACAAATACGTGGCCGGTCGCGGCTAAGATGGCCGCCCCTTTGATCGTCATCAGATCCGGGTCGCCCGGGCCGATGCCGATGCCGTATAATGTTCCGATAGTCATAAGTTCATGTTCCGGGTTGCGGGTTACGGGTCAATGTCATTAACTTAAGGATTCTGAGCGTATCTTTAACCATGTCCCCAGGGTGGCGCTTCGCTGACCCTGGGCTAGATTGGGTAACCCCTCCGGGGTATTAGCAATGGTGGCCTGGTCAATGATGGGCTTAACCCCGGCAATGGATTTTCAGAACAAATCGGATCGTTCTGGTTAGCTAACCACCTTTCCCCGAAGGGGAAAAACAATCTAGCCCGGGTCAGCGAAGCGCCACCCTGGGTCTATGTCTCTAAATGTGCGTTCCTAAAATCATGGCTGCTTCCTCACGATCATGAATTCATTCATTTCGTCCTTGGCCAGGTGGTAGCCCTGTTTGGCCGCATAGGCCACAAAGTCATAATCTTCTTTGAGCAGCAGGAGTTTGGCCGCATAATATCTGAAGGTTGTCCGGACCAAGACGTCGTCCAGACCATTTTGGCGGTAACGTTTGGTTAAAAAATCACTTGATTTAAGCTCATCAGCCTCAAATGATTGCAGGAGCTCGCTTTTTTTGGCTTCCGTAATATTGGCCAGGGCTCGCTTAATCTTCTCTTCAGAATGCCGGGTGAACTCGGTCTTCAACTGCTCGACGCGGGCTTTATCATGCTTGGCCTGTTCTTTTTGCTTTTGTTTTTTCGAGTTTTCCATTTCAAACACGTTCTTCTTGACCCGATAGTCGTCCTC
>JADFXK010000586.1 GCA_015233625.1 Deltaproteobacteria bacterium
GATCAAAATGTTTGGTATCTAAATTGCCCCAAACATCCATCTTGAACCCCTTATAACCGACGTTGACGTCCGGTTGAATGACCAGACTATCCTTGCTGAGTTCGTAGCCACGCCAGATGTATTTGCTAAAAAAGCCGGCCGATACGGAAGTAGCCGGTTTGTCTTGAGCACCGCAGATGGAAAGTGTGCCCACAGTCATCATTAGGACAACCATAGTGGTCAATATGGTTCTTGCCTTCGTTTTCATGCGTTTCCTCCTTGGTTCCTTAATGTTTTTTGAATTCAGCGTGATTACAGAGAAATCAGTGGTCCAGATGAATTCCTGATAAACACGCCAGGGCCAGATTGTTTCAACAACGTATTAGATAAAATGGATACAAACTGAGATATTATCATGAGATAGCTGGAAATTATTTTATCAAGAAATCGGTCTCTGATAATCATAGATGACTTACCTGTAACTATTTTATAGTCTTTTGTCATCCTGGAACTATGTCCGGGACAAAAACTAAAAAGCGATAGTTATGGTCTGAATCATTCTTTGCATTCAATATGTTCACTGAACCAGTGTCGTGGTGCGACACCTGAGTTATAAACTATTAAAGATTAAAATGTCGTTAGGATCGAGACCTGGATTATTAAATTCTTGTTAATGCTGCATCTGCAAAGATAGAACAGATATATCAGACACCATAACGAGGCTTACAAATAATCCCGGCTCCGGAACGCCGGCTCCCGGTAAAAAGTTACAATCATCTACGTTGAGCGCCACAAAAATAAAGATAGTAGCGGACGCCATCGAATTCATCGATCGATACCATTTTGTTATCCGGCTCCGGAGCCGATTTTCCAGGAGATAGACTGGCGCAGACTAAGGATTCCAGCGTGACTAAGACTATCCATCGGCTAGCCAAAAAAAGCAGCCCACCGAAATAGGCCAGTAAATCGGTGGGCTGGCAATAAAATGTTGGTATAAAGTATAAAATGACGTGACGCGATGTTAGTAATACAGTAGCCCCAGTCAGTCTTTCAAGTTAAGAACTCGTTAAATTTTATGGTAAGCGATCACGGGGGTCATTTTTGCTGATCCCTGAACAGTATTTTTACCCATAGACCCAACATCTGACTTAAAAAAGCCCCACCGGGACACCGACGGAGCTTGATTTGACCTGAGGCTATTATTCAATACATAACGTATTTTTATAGATATAAAATTATTCTATATAAGTATGTTAATCATATATTAAGTATGTTTCGTGCGTATGTTATGTATTGTCGTCATAAAAATTTCTTAACTTTCCTCAACCAGCCCCAGACCCAACAGTCGTGTCACCAGGGGCCATTTGGAACCGCTCCATAACCTCAACATTCGCACCGCCAGGAATAATAAGGTGGGCTTTATGATTCTCGGTAAAAAAGGCAAAAAGGCACTTAAATTAAAGAATCTTTCAATGTCAAAACCTGTATTTCATTGAAAACATTTCACACCGAAAACGGTCGTTTTCACTGAGAGGCGGTTTATGACGCACTGTGCGGGAACAATTCGCGGGGTGGGGGAAAGAAAAATTCAAATACTCTTGACTTGCAGTTATTTCAGGCTATTATAGAGGCGTGCAACGGTGTGAAGGTTAGAAGCTAACCCGTAAAACGGATTAGCCTCTAAGATGATTAAGGTCGTCACCGACCTACAGATTGAGGTTAACAAGAGTTGCCCATACCACCAGCCCAACAGGCGATGGAACATAACAACTCTGCTCACCAAGGCTTACAATTGCGTATCTGTCTCGCAGTCAAAAGCCACCCATTCCACCAGCTCGTACAAGCAATGGAATGTAATGACCTTTCGCACCTGCGTACGCAAGCACTACCCTAACTCGGCATCCGCAACAGCGGAGCGAAGCCGTAGTAAAAGAAAAAATCCCCTTGTATCCGGCGAAGCGGAATCTCAAGCGGTTCTCTCTCCAGCCCTAATCAGGCATTATACCTGACAAAAGCACAAAAGAGCAACCAAAAAAGAAGCCAACCGTTGATGGTTGGCTCTTTTTGATGTTTCACGTCGTCACCGACTGGATGATTCTCGGCCAAAACGAGAATCACGGTGGGTGCTTTGCTGCGGGTTTAGCAACCTAAACGGTTTGATAGCACTTCGAACAAAGAAGGCCAAAGTCCACTTTCGAGTAAAGCATTGGCCAGGTCGGATGCGATTTCCTTCATGTCAGCGTCAGTGAGCTTTTGGACCGCTTCCACGATGACATCGAAGTCTTCGTATCCCTGATAACTTTTGATACA
>JADFXK010000587.1 GCA_015233625.1 Deltaproteobacteria bacterium
TTCCTTTGCCGAGAAAGCATACTTATCAGCTGGCGGCGAGCACGCCGATTGAGCTTTGGAAATTCCCAGTTTGGTCTGCACAAAAACCGTTCAAGGGAGGAGCGGCATGGTGGGTTAACCCATGCTTGGCTGATCCCGTTTACACTTTTTTGCTCCAGTTCCAGAACAATAAGGCTGTAGACGTAGATTCTGAAATAATGGAATTGACGCAATGAAAATATGTCGCGGAACCGATTCAAGA
This sequence comes from Deltaproteobacteria bacterium, assembly GCA_015233625.1. Classification (GTDB taxonomy): domain Bacteria; phylum Desulfobacterota; class JADFXK01; order JADFXK01; family JADFXK01; genus JADFXK01. The sequence goes on from JADFXK010000587.1 coordinate 242, forward strand.
GATCGTTGAACTCCTTTGGCACTGAGGCAATCTTCATGTCAAAGCCTCCGAATCGCGTAAGTTTGGGTAACTTACCTTGCTTCAGAGACTTATTTTTGTCTCCTAAAAATGTACTTTCAGACTTATAATCGGGTAGTTAAATAATAGCGGCTAATGTGCTGCCCATCCTGAAATTCGTAAAATTTGGAATTAAATGCTAACAATTTATTAATTATAATCCGATGTTAAGAGTATTTGACTGCTCTGCGGCTGTACAACTTCAGAAAACTAAATTGGGCCGATTAGAGACTCTCCGAATTTATAATTTCTTGTTCTGGTGGTTTCCTTCCCTCCATCCTCTTTGACGTATGTTCCTGCACCGGCCCCCCCCCATAGATTTCATTACATGGCCTTCAAGGCGCCTGAGTCAGCAGGGTGGTGGTCGAGATAGAAGTGGTGGTCGTAGAGGTTGACGCCGTTGATGTGGAATAGGTCGAGGTGCTCGTCGCTTTTGTGGTTACAGTTGTCATCGTGCTTGAGGGGGGCAACCGCCGGCGTCTGGGTAGGTGAGGGACCATTAGGGCTTAGAATAAACACACCCTCTTCGGTTCCGGCACTGTTTTTCCCTTGGTCCTCAACGTCCCACCATTGATCGTCTTGTACACCCCGTCGGTGGTTCCGGCATAGACCGTCCCGGCAGACACCACGGCCAGGCAACTGACATAAGTGTCGGCCAAACCGCTCAGGGTCCACTGGTTGACCCCGGCCTGCGCCATACCTATCGCCGATGTGCGGATCAAGATTAACACCAATCCGAGTAGCCTCAACAAACAGCGTAAGTCCTTCACTATCCTCCCGTCTCGGATGCCCAGTTCACTACTGCCGTCGCCTGGGAAGGGATTATTCCTATTTAGATGTGCATGTTTAATCTACGCCATCTTAGCGATTTCTCGTGACACCCCCTTTGGTCTACAGATGCCGTTGAGTGCAGGGCCAAAGCAAAAGGAGACATTGGTACCCAGGTTTGAATATCTCGGCCCAAAAAGATGGCTCAACGAAGTAAGGCGCAGCCGTACCTATCTTGGGAAGAACTGAATTTTGAGTATGATAGCACCATTCTTTCGTATTAGCAAATCCACTTGGATGAACTTGCAATCCCAAAGGGGGCGGGTTAGATAGACTCCAGGCCCTTACGACCATCCCTCGGCCACGTCCGGGAAGGTAACCCTTGGCCCGATTTTTCCGTATATCAGGCGTCCCTGATCGTAGCCCGGATTTCATTTCCGCAATTCCTAAATTGGTCCGTGAAGGAGAATGGTCGGCGTCTGGTTCCAGGTCCTCCGCTTTTAAATAATCATCCTTGATTCTTCGCTTCAGCCGCCAGGCATTTCTTGATGTTTTCCATAGTGTCGAAATAGACGTTCCAATATTCAGCGGTATTCACCCAGGGCCGGACGACGAACTTGGTTTTGGAGTCATCAAATTCACTGAGGCCGATTGTCGGAACAGGATCTTTGAGAATGCGGCTGTCGCTGGCCACCACGTCTTGAATGATGCGCTTTATTTTTTCCGGGTCACTCGATCCGGGAACACTAAACTCCATATCGACCCGGCGACGGTCGTGGGCGGAGAAGTTGGTGATATTGTCTCCGGTGAGTTTAGCATTGGGCACAATGACTTTCTTATTGTCCCCGGTTTTCAGGACCGTAGTAAAAATTTGAATTTCTTCCACCATTCCGTTGACCCCGGCCCCCTGAATTTGATCCCCCACTCTGAAGGGATGGAATATGATCATCAGCACACCCGCGGCAAAATTGGCCAGGGATCCTTGTAAGGCCAGGCCGATGGCTAACCCCGCAGCGCCCAGGACGGCCATAAAGGAGGTCGTCTGAACCCCGATTTGGCCCAGGGCGGATAGGACCACAAATGTCATCAACCCAACATAAGTCAGGCTTCCGGTGAAGGAGACCAGGGTCCGCTCTACCTTACCTCTGGTCATGATGTTCTGGATCAGGTTTTTTAAGAACCTGGCGACCTGCCACCCGATGATCAGGACGGCCAC
>JADFXK010000588.1:0-385 GCA_015233625.1 Deltaproteobacteria bacterium
CATGATCAACCTGACTGAGAATCATCATTTGCTGTTCTCCGCCGGCCGCGACATTTCCGGTTCTAATCTCTTCTCGTCTTATATTGCCTATCAGTTTACTTTTGGTCCCTGAAATTCGCCTTGTTGGGGACTATCCACCAGATCAGTTTAAGTCGTGACTGTTCCCGGCCATGAATTACCGGGGACGGTCACCTGTCGTATGAACCTGACCGCCCGGGGGGCGCTCACTATCCCGCAAGCATATTAATCAGTGCCCCGCCGGCCAGAACTTGGGCGTAGGCGAAGCCAAGCGCGGCCATAAACCCGGCCTGAACATACTCAGCCGGAATATCGACACCATTAAAGCTTAGATTCCTGGTCGCGCAGGCGTCATGAGCAACCGTAC
>JADFXK010000588.1:544-2281 GCA_015233625.1 Deltaproteobacteria bacterium
GCTTTGTGATGATTGTTTCATTGGGCAGGGGGGTTACGTTCTTGTGAAAGTTAATCCCTTCCGTATTTGGCAGAAAGAAGGTTGCACCTTCGTGAATTGATATATGTTGAACGTGAATGATTGGGAGATTTCTTTCTCTAAATGTCATCAGCAGACGGCGGGCCACTTCGCTCGCGGCGGTTGACCCGATCAACTCCATGCGACCGCCGGGAAAGTAATCTTGCTGTATGTCGACTAAGATTAAGGCCATATTCATCATTCATCTCCTCTGGTTGTGTGGTTTTGAAATTCCGGCTTACGGATATCCATTTTAAAAAACTCAATAAGCTGACCCTGAACTAGCTGAGTACATTCGCCGAGGGTGTTGAACCCAAGTTTTTTGTAAAGCCCGATGGCCGGAAAATTATTCTTTCTGACTATGAGATGGACCAGATCAAACTCCAACTGCGAGAAACCAAGTTTCAGTGTTGCCGACATGATCTCTTTGCCAAACCCCTGTCCCGTCCGGGCCGGGTGGACGGCAAGGCGCACTTCTGCTTCTTTGTTACCCGTGGTGCTTAAGATTGAAAATCCGATGGAATCCTGGTTTGCTTCCGCCAGATAACACCAGGCGCCGGGTTTTCGGCTGAATTCTTCCAGCCATCCGTTTTCTCTCAAGGCATAATCCATCTGGGCATAGCCGCCCCGGTAAGCCGGCCAACAGGTTATCGCCTGAATATCACAGTGCTTAATCGGCCGTAAAGTTATCATTCCTCCTATCCCTTCAGAAACTGTGCCGGTGGGTTTGTCGCAAATTGCGAAGTTGATGCCAGTCATATCCAACCCCTCTTTCTCACGGTGTATAACATAACTCCGTTCTGTCAGGAATGACAAATATACCATGCTTTCTGCCATAATCTCCTTGTGGGTTGATGCGTTCTTTTGCTATCCCGGCGTAGAGCCGGACTCATGGACGCGGAGGAAGATCCCTTGAACGACGAATCAGTCCTGCCGACGAAAACCGACAACAACATACGGCGGGTGGTGTTTCTGGCCGTGCCGCCGGCCATGGAACTCGACATCGTCGGGCCGGCCGCGGTCTTCGCCGCAGTCAATCGCATGCCCGGACGCGGCGGACCAGCCTACGAGATCGAACTGGCCACCACTGGATCTGATCGCATAATCACCGGCTCGTCCGGCCTTTCGCTCGTGGCGCACCGGCTATACGGAGAAATCCGGGGAGAGGTAGACACGCTGTTGGTGGTTGGCGGGACCGGGGCCCTGGCCGACCAGGATGCCGCGGTTCAGGCCTGGTTGCGCAAAATGGCTTCTCAGGTCCGCCGCCTGGGTAGCGTCTGCACCGGAGCGTTTCTGCTGGCTCAAGCGGGCCTGCTCGATGGCCGGCGGGCCACAACTCACTGGGCCTGGACCCGGGAACTGGCCTCGCGGTATCCCCAGGTGACCGTTGACCCGAACCCAATCTGGGTCCAGGATGGGAACGTCTACACCTCGGCCGGGGTAACCACAGGTATGGATCTTAGTTTAAGGTTTGTGGAAGACGACTACGGGGGGGATATCGCCCTTGAGGTGGCCCGAAATCTGGTGTTGTTCCTGCGGCGACCGGGCGGTCAGGCCCAGTTCAGCATCTCGTTGTCCGCCCAGGCTTCCGAGAAAAATCCGCTTCTTGAACTCCAGGTCTGGATGGCCGAGAACCTGAGGGAAGAGCTTTCGGTCGAGGTCCTGGCATCACAGGTGGCC
>JADFXK010000589.1 GCA_015233625.1 Deltaproteobacteria bacterium
CATTCCCCTTCTCAATGGTAATCGGCATTTTCGACTTCGTAGGCGTTGTTGTCCCGCCACTCAAAGTATATCCGCCATTGATCATTAATCCGAACACTGAACTGGCCGGCTCGATCATGGATTAATAATATCGCAAGACAATAATTTCGTCAAACGATATTACCAGGCGACAAAAAAAAGCCGGGTCGCCCCGGCCTGTCCGAATAGTCTTCTTTTTTGTTCTACTGCCCCATCGGCCCGATGCTCTTCTGGAAAAGCCTACCGATCCCTTCTCGCCACTCCCGGCCACCCCAAACCTGCTGGAAACAACCTATCTCCAGGTCGGTTCGGGTCTGAGACCGGTCATCCTCATTTCCCCTTAATGCTGCTTTGGCGGAACGAATCGCCACGGGAGGCTTCGAGGCCAGTCCGGCCGCACACGCCTTGGCCGACGACATCAGGTCCTCTACCGGAAATACCCGATTGATCAAACCGATAGTCTGAGCGCGGCCGGCGTCAATCTCCTCACCCAGCAGAAGCATCTCGGAAGCATTGGCTCGGCCAATAACATCCACCAGGCGACCAATGGTCCCCCAACCGGGAATAAATCCGTAGTCGAGCTCAGGCAACCGAAATGACGCGTCCGAGGAGGCAAACCGAATATCGCACGCAAGCGCCAGGGACAGGCCGTCACCAATGACCCGTCCCTGGATGGCCGCGAGGCTCGGCCTGGTCAACCGCTCGATCCGTTTGAAGGCATTCCGTCCCGTCGCACTAACCGCGGTCGCGTCTTGAGGATAGGCTTGCGGCCAGAACTTGAGATCGCCGCCGGTGCAAAAGACTCCCACGATACCACTGGCAATGATGATGGATCTAATGTTCGGGTTCTCTTCGACCTCATCTATGGCCGCGGCCAGCTCATGCAGTGCGCGTTCATCCAGGGCGTTAATCGGCGGTACTTTCAGGGTCAGGAGGGCCACCGGACCATCGATTTCAAGCTTCACTGCCTCTATCATAGGTCATGTCCTCCGTCCTGATTCAGGCTATTCAGGTTTCGTCGCATAGACTTTGATGCTCGCGATTGAAACGGCCAGGTCCGAGACCGCGTCTGCGGAGAGGTTCAAATCCGCACAAATCGACTGCACCAGCGGGTCGGAAGCTATAATCTCCATAGGATAAATATCCTCACTAAGAACAGTTGTCTCATGGAATCCTGCGGCTTCGACGGCAGCCAGATACTCCTCCTTGTTAATGGCGCCGGCTACGCAGCCAACGTAGGCTTCCATGGATTTACGGATAACTTCCGGGAGTTCTTTCAAGATCACGATGTCCGAGATCATCACCCGGCCACCGGGCCGCAGGACCCGAAAGGCTTCCTTAAACACCTTGTGCTTGTCAGGCGAAAGATTGATCACACAGTTTGAAATCACCACATCCACCTGGTTCTCGGGAACCGGAAGTTCTTCAATCTCCCCCAGTCTAAATTCGACATTCTCAAAATGGCCTTTTTGGGCATTTTGCCTGGCCTTTTCAATCATCTCCGGGGTCATGTCCACCCCGATGACTTTTCCCGTACTTCCCACTCGCGCGGCGGCAATGAAGCAGTCGAAGCCGGCCCCGGATCCAAGGTCCAGCACGGTTTCACCTGGTTGAAGGGATGCCTGGGCCAGCGGATTACCACAGCCAAGTCCCAGGTTGGCGCCCTCAGGCGCCAGGCGGAACTCCTCATCGCTATAGCCAATCCTCCGACTTTCGACTTGCGCCGTCTTCTCGGTTCCGCAACAGGAGCGGCCGATCCCGCAACAAGATAGGTTCTGCAAAGCCACTCTGGCATAATTTGATTTTACAGCTTGCTTGATCTCTTCAGCTTTCATTTCAAAGGCCTCCTTGTTCGTCTGGTCATCGATCAATCCACACTCATGCTCTTGAGCATCGGGCCAAGGAATTCCTTGACTCGGTCGGCCAGGGCATCCGCCTTGATCAACGTGAAGCAACACACCTCGCCGTCCTTTTGCCAAGTAATGAGGGCCAGCTTGTCTCCGGCCCGGATATTTGCTTTGTCTCGCAGCTCCTTTGGCAGGACCATCTGTCCCCTCTCGTCGACGGTGATAAGCGATTCAATTTTACAGCAGCTTTTGTCTTTGATCTCGGGAGTGCAGCAGAGTTCGTTCTTACTTTTCTTCGTCATGGCGTTTGTCCCCTACAGAATGATCTGTCTAATCAGATTTGACTTATTATTTGGATTATTCTGATTCTACCAAGGTGATCAGAGTTTGTCAAGCGCAAAATATCT
>JADFXK010000058.1 GCA_015233625.1 Deltaproteobacteria bacterium
TGTTGCAGGTGGTATTTTGATAGGGGTCGAACGGGTCGCAGGTGTCTTGGACCGCCCCACGAGTGCTTAAGTACGCGTTGGCGGTGAGGATGTTGGCGCCGGTCTGACACCTGTCGCCTCCGGCCGCGATATCCTGATAACAATTCTTAATATTCTGCTCGGAGTAGTCCGGATTAGCCGAGCCGCCGGTGGCAATATTGACTTTGCCTTCAAGGCCGGCCACGGAGCTGAAGATCCAACAGACGCCACAGGGATCTTGATCCTTCACCGGGGTGATGTTGGGCAAGGTAAAACTGGCCGGGTATCCTCTAGGAGCGGCTCGTCCTTCTAAGGGGTAATTGTATCCTTCCCCAGGCACGGCCGCGGACAGATCATAGGGCGGACGGACAAAACCCGTGGCATGGCCGGCGGAGTCGGAGGGGGCGGGAGTGACGGCTTCAGCGGCAACGGGTGGGGCAAACGTGAGATCCTCTCCGGCTGACACCGACAACGGGATCAGACACAGAACAAACAAAAAGATAAATAACTTTCGCATCAAATCCTCCATTGCTGTTGGGTTTGTGAGTTAGGTAAGCCATGAAGCAGGACATTGGCCGACAGGAGTGGATTCCGCCCCAGGTGATACGGGGCCGACCCTGGTGACGGTATCGCAAAGGGACGATGGTGACTAATAACTATTAAGTGCATACCCTTAGCGACCAGGCAACCGCCGCCCGCCGGCGACTTCAAGTCGACCGATCCCGGCCTCACCGCCGGAAACGGAGGCCAGGGCGTAAGAAAGTGTAACCGCCTTTAATTTAAGTATACCGTCGAACCAGGCTGACCAGGGCGGGTCATATTGCCCTGATCATCAGTGTGTGGACCACTGGCCGTTATCTTCACCGTCATCTCGGACACCTCACCGGCCGGGGACGGGATGATCAAGCTAACGGCCGGAATTGTCAAAATGTTCTTGTCCGACATAATGATATTCTTTCCTCCTCGATATAAGCGGCAGGAGCGTCCGGCATGTCGATGATTACCTTATCAATTATACCCGTTATTTAGCCATAAAACAAATTATTTTTGATGCTGAGCGCGCAAAAACCAACACCTTTGAACAGTTGATTACATCCTCTACCTTCAGTCTCAGCGCGACAAAGGCCTGACCCGGCTTTCTAAGACGTTGCCCGCCAACGGCCCAATTGCCCTTAAATAATAGGCTGATATCCCAGCCGGAAAAGGATTAATTGGCCCAATTAGTTTTTGACATAGGTGTAAAATGGTGTTATGTTTCTATGCTGGTATTCAAATACCCAGGTGGTAAACTGCGGGAGTGACTCCGCACCGGAGGAAACGATCAGGCAATGATGGCTTAATACACCCATAGACGCTTCGGCTGCATTTACCTGGCTCAATGATATAGAAAGAGCCGTTACCCATTACCTTTTTACGGCGATGCAGCACTTGTCCGAGATGACGAACCTGCACAAACCCCATAGCCCGTCATTCAATCAACACCATCACAGTTCAGACGGTTCAGGGATGTTGTCGACCCCAATCAAGACGGGAGGCATCATGAAAGCATTATCCAATTCTTGTGTTTAATTGGATTGGTGACGGTCCTGAGCGGCTTTGGTGCGGATCGTCCGGCTCAGGCTGGAGTTAATCGGTGGATCCGGATCAACAACGGCCTGGCCGGCACCTCGCCGGCCCTGGGTAAGGGCGTACGCCATAGGGACAACTATGACCGTTCAAGGTAGAATCGGAGTAACAACCGTGCGGTTGCGTCCTGCGGGCCGCGTGGGGACCGCCAGACAATTTTCATCATACGGAGGTTAGAAATGCGCCATCGCCTTTTTATAAATATTCTATTGGCCGTCACTCTGGTATGGGGACTGGGCCAGCCCGTAGCCTCCTTTACCGGGCAAACTGTGCCGCCGGACCAATACGAACCAGATGACACCCCTGCTCAGGCAAAGGTCATAGTGATTAACGATGTTCCACAACATCACAACTTTGACCATCCGGGTGATCAGGATTGGGTGAAATTCTATGGAGCCATGGGTGAAGTCTACACCATCAAAACGAGCAATCTGGGATCAAATTGTGATACCGTCATCGAACTTTATGATTCCGACGGCGCGACGCTGCTACGGAAAGTAGATAACGGTGGACCGGGAGAACCTGAGACACTGGAATGGACCTGCCCTAAAGAAAGCCTATATTACGTCCGGGTGTATGATGCCGACCCCAGGGCGTTCGAATACGGAACGCAATACGACCTGGCAGTGTATCGGCCCACGGCCCCAGGAACCGGAACCATCATCGGCACTGTTCTTGATGGAGACACCGGGCAAGGGATAGATGGGGTGGATGTCATTTCTTCGGTCGGAGCCACGGCCATATCGGTCGAAGGCGCCTATTTCATGATTCTACCGGCCGGGAAATGCCAGATCAGCTTGAAACATCCCAATTACACCACAGTTACCGTAAACGATGTCTACATTAACACCGGGCAACAAGTACCTCTGAGCCTGACCATGAAGCCTCTGGTTTCCAGCGTCATTGACGGCATCTGGCGGACCGCGAGCGGCCCTGTCATTTATTTTCAGACCTACGTCGACAACAGCGCCGTCTGCATCGTATCTTCAGATGGGAAAAATATCATCGCCGCTTATGATGACAACCTCGCAAATAGTGTATTTGACGGTTTCGACCTCGGCTCCGGAGGCAAGAAATATCGGCTCACAATTAAATTCACCTCCACCAGCCAGGGGAATTTCACTTTAACCGATTTGGTTTCCGGTAAGCCCCAGACCTGGGCTGTCACTAAGGATTCTACCGAGACCGCCCAGCCAGGCGTGGCCTGTGACGGCATCTGGAGCAGCAATCCCGATGACGGGCAGAGATTTTATCTGCAGCAGTATAAGAACGGCGGCGCGCTGATGCTGCGGAGTAATGACGCGCTAACCTGCGAAGTCTTTTATGATCCGGCGCCCACCACCGCCAAGTTCAAAGGAAGTGATATCTACAATCCTCATCAGGCGTATATCGAGTTTACATTTATCGGCCCGGATAACGGGGCTGCGGTAAGAACCCCGGTTAACGCCCCCGGCCAAGCCTGGACCGTCATCAAATTCAGTGCAGCCAAATGACCTGAGGTCAAATATGAGGCATCTCTTCTTTGGGTTAACCATCTTCCTTCTTGTGACGGGGTCTTCGGCCGGATATGTTTTCAGTCACGGACGTTGATTAGCACACGTTCTTGATGTCGGTTATTTATCATTTCTAACGGACTGGGCTTCGGAGCTGATCAAACGGCCCGTAATTACACATATGTCGGTCGGAAAAGGAGGATTGGTTTGAGGATACATCGGATGTACGGCCTGGTGGCGGTCGCCGGCCTGGTGACGGGTCTGTGGTTGGGGATGGCTGCCGTGGTCTTTCCGGCTGCACCGGGGGAGAGTCCGGCGGCCGGCCATATGATCTTGATTCCGGCAGGTGAGTTCAATATGGGCGATCCGTACAAAGAAGGCGATTTAGATGAACTTCCGGTGCATAAGGTTTTCGTCAGCTCCTTTTATCTGGAGAAGTATCCGGTCACCGGAAAGCAGTGGAAAGATGTTTATGATTGGGCCAAAGATCACGAGTATGGATTTGGCCATCCCGGTTCGGCCAAGGCTGATGATCATCCGGTGTATGCGGTGAGCTGGTGTGATGTGCTGAAATGGCTTAATGCCCGGTCGGAGAAAGAAGGGCGGACGCCGGCTTATTACACGGACACGGCTCAGACGGTGGTCTATCGGACGGGACAAAAGGATGTCACTAAAGCTATGGTCAAGTGGACGTCGAACGGGTATCGGCTCCCCACCGAGGCGGAGTGGGAGAAAGCAGCCCGAGGCGGTCTGGATGGACATCACTATCCCTGGTCCAGCATCGGGGGCAGGTATAGTGACCATATTGACTGCAATCGGGCCAACTATTACGGCTGTAACGGAGGAACGTCCCCGATAGGGCATTACAGTGCCAATGGGTATGGTCTTTACGATATGGCTGGGAATGTTTGGGAGTGGGTCTGGGACTGGTTCGATAGTGGCTGGTATGGCAAACCCGGAGCGACTGGTGGCGATACCCGTGGGCCTGATTCGGGCTCGAACCGGGTTGTTCGGGGCGGTGGTTGGAGTAACGACGCCCCCAACCTGCGGTCGGCTGAACGCCTCGACCGATACCCGACCGTCACCGGCCTCAACCTGGGCTTTCGGGTTGCGTCAGGTCAGCCTTAAAGACGCAGGGAGAGTTCAGTCGGACGTCGGATCAGCATAAAGACGACCGGGACCAACCCCAAGCCTCCTGCGGAATGTAAGCCTAAAATATGCATAAGTTGACTCGCTAAGAGGAAAACCGCCGGGGATGTGGTTATGCGTCTAGCCTTCGTTCATGATTGGCCTCAGGACCCCGGCTTAGCCGCCGCGTTGCAAGAACGGTTAAAGGAGAAGCAGGTCATCGCCCGCTTACCGGCTAAGATACGTTTAGTCGCGGGGGCGGATACGTCCTACCGTCGGTCTCTCCAGCCCGGTGTCCCGGCCGTAGCCGTAGCCGCGATCGTGGTCCTGTCATTTCCGGAACTGCAGTTAGTGGAAGTGACTTGCCGGGCCACCGCGGCGCCTTTCCCTTATGTTCCCGGTCTACTCACCTTTCGAGAGGGACCGGCCTTGGTTCGGGCTTTTGAAGAATTGACCCATATTCCGGATGTGATCTTGTTCGACGGGCAGGGTCTGGCCCATCCCAAGGGCATGGGCATCGCCGCCCATATGGGAATATTAATTGATTTGCCCACTATCGGCTGCGCCAAATCTCGGTTGTGCGGTATTCATGATCCGGTCCCGGCGACGAAGGGAAGTTCGGTTGTTTTGAGGCACGGTCAGGCAATAATCGGTGCTGTGGTTCGGACAAGGGCCGGCGTCAAGCCCGTTTATGTCTCCCCAGGGCATCGCGCCGACATCGAAGGCAGCGTGGCCTTGACTTTAGACCTCTGTCGCCGCTTCCGGTTGCCCGAGCCGATCAGACTGGCCCACCAGGCAGCCGGCCGGTTTTGTCCGAATCCTGATGAGACGGGTTAAGGCACGGAGCAATTGAGAGCAACCGATCAATCCTGGATATTCTATGCTGAATTCCAGCGTCCCCAAAAATAAGCACCGCGGACGGGCGGGCATTGTTAAGGCCTCCCCGGAATTCCTAAGGTGCCGCTTACCTGTCGTTTTTTCCTAAGTCCGAGACCCCCGGGCCAGTCCTGATGCCCTTGAAATCGGATCCGAATTTTATCGTCACTTGAATTCTCGGGCGAGATCATATATCATATAGCGCATCAAGTCATGCTCGGTCTGAAGCTTTGTCTGGTCCCCTTAGAATAACTACGGCCATTTATTATGCTTAAAGACATCAGCGTCAAACAACTCAAAATCGGAATGTATATCGAGGACATGGCCGTGTCCTGGCTTAACCATCCGTTCCTTCGGTCCAAACGGCTGATAAAATCTGAAGAAGAGATCAATAAAATAAAACATTACGGCATCTTGTCGGTTAAGATCAATACCGACAAAGGAATCGATGCGGATCAACCCGACGACCACCATGATTTATCCCACGTGATCGCGCCGGGCCCCCCTGGTGATGAAGCCAAAGTCACCAAACCAAAATCCAGCCAACCCAAAGCGGCACCTTCGCCGGCCCCGGTGACCTCCGCAGATCCGGTCCCCTTGCGAGACGAAATAACTCGGGTGGAAAACGTCTACAAGGACACGATCAATAAGGCCAGGATCTTCTTGAATCAGGCCAAGAACGGGGAGCCGATCGATTTGGAGGAAGTTTCAGCCAACGTGGACGCCCTGATGAGCAGTGTCTTTCGAAACCGGTACGCCTCTTCGACCCTGATCAAACTCAAGACTTTTGACGAATACACCTATACTCATTCGGTGAATGTCTGTGTCCTGTCCTTGACGCTGGGCCGGCATCTGGATTTTTCCCCCAACCTGCTCAAGACCCTGGGCATTGGAGCCATATTTCATGACTTGGGGAAAACGGCCGTTCCCGAAGACATCCTTAACAAGCCCGGTCCCTTAACTGAAGAAGAATTTGAGGAGATGAAGAAACATTCCCTTCTCGGGGCCAAGATTCTCAGGAACACCGTCCACATTTCTCGGGAGATTATTGAATGCGCTCTTTATCACCACGAAAAATATAACGGATTAGGTTACCCCAAAGGACTTAAGGCAGACCAGATACCTTTCCTGGCTCAGGTGATCAGCCTGGCCGACGTCTACGATGCCTTAACCAGCCGGCGGGTCTATCGGGGGAAGGTTTCTCCCCACGAGACCCTAAAAATCATGTACGGCAACCGGGGAGATCATTTTAACCCGGCCCTGGTGGCCAAGATGGTCAAGTGCCTGGGCGTTTACCCGATCGGCAGCATGGTCACCCTGGAAACAGGTGAGATAGGACTGGTCGCCGATATCAATCCCGAGGACCTGCTCCATCCCCAGGTGTTGCTTCTTTTTGATCAGCGGGCCAAACGAAAACCTCGGCCGCAGATGCTCAACCTGTCTTTCCAGCCCCACGGATCAGGGGAAGGGGGCCATCGGATTGTCGAGGTGGAGGCTCCGGAAAAGTGGGACATCAACCCGGCGGACTATCTCATGAAGTGATGCCGATGTGCGGGGCACGGGTTGCCGGTTGCGGGTTAAGGTCATGGCCTTTAGGGCCGGGTAATTGTAGTGAACTGCAAACATCGCATTATTGAAACCACATTACTTGCGAGCAAACTGCAAACATCCGTTTCAAACCACATTAAATGAAGATATGAAAGATTTGGGAGCCGTTGAAATCCAGGGAGAAACACACCCTTTTTGATCTGATAAAGATACTGTGGGATGTCTTATCCGATGGAATCGTTCAGCAGAAGAAGAATCTGATCTGGGCGCTTGTTTTTGACTTGTTGGGAATCGCCTTCCTCTTGTCGGTTCCTTTTATTTTACGGCAAATCATCGATGAGGTATTGCCGCAAAAAAACTCATCTCTGCTGTTATTGTATGCTGCATTACTCATTTCTTCGTTTCTGTTAAGCGCCTTGTTTTGGGCGATCCAAATCCGATTTTCGGTAAGGGCGTCTGAGAATGTTTTTTATACCCTTAGGGGCAAACTGGTCAGCCGGATGCTGAACAAGCCTGTTCGTTTTTTCGATAAATTCCTCTCTGCAGATTTGTTGACACGTTTGACCAACGACCTGGAGTTCATCTCTGATTTCTTTTATCATAATGTCTTTCGTGCACTCTCCCGTTGCCTTTTTGCCTCTATTATCATTATCGTGTTATTGGTCTGGAATTGGAAGCTGGGGCTGATTGCCCTGGCTACGCTGCCGATATTACTCTTTTACGTCCACAAGACCCATACCCCTATTGCCTCCAGGGCCGGAGTGACCAAGCAGAATCTTTCGTCACAGAACGAAGTCTTATTGGATTCTTTGCATGGAATCAGGGAACTGAGATTTTTCCAACAGGAAACCGAGGCGATTAAACGGTTTAATACTTCCTCCAGAAACTATACCGACTCGCTGATACGGGCAGTCACTTTCACCGATTTGACACGTTTCGGGCTTGATGTTATCGGGCTTTTCATACCCCTGGTTCCATTTATTGTTGGTGGATTACTTTTTGCAGCGGGTGATGCTAAAATAACTGTGGTGTTGCTCGTTGCCTATTTCCAGGTGTTGGAAATCCTTGCCGGGCAAATAGGTTTCATTTTTATCAGTGTGACCAGATTGGCCCAATTGTTTCCCGGATTGCAGAGATTGAAGGAGATTATTGATTTCCCGGAAGACCGCAGGATAGAGGCCAGAGATATTCAGGATACGCCGGATTCTTTTGAAATAGAGTTTCAGAATGTTCATTTTACCTACCTTTCGGGGCAGGAGGTGCTCACGGGACTCGACTTTACGGTAAAACCTGGAGAAAAGCTGGCGATTATGGGCCCAAGCGGTTCCGGTAAGACGACAATAGCCAACCTCCTGCTTCGTTTCTTGACACCTTCACAGGGAACGATACTGTTCGGCGGCCGGGATATCCAGGAGTACTCCTACCCGCTTTATCTCAGTTACTTCTCCTATGTCAGGCAGGAGAGCCATCTTTTTGGGCAGACCGTCTCGGACAACATCGCCATGGGATGGTATCATGTTCCCCAGGACAAGATAGCAGAAGTTGCTTCGATCGTGAGAATGCACGAGTATATCAAGACTCTGCCCCAAAATTACGGCACGATATTGGGCGACAAGGGGATTGACTTATCCGGGGGGCAGCGGCAGAGGATTGCTCTGGCCCGCGCTCTCATTAGAGATCCGGAAATACTGGTATTGGATGAATTTACCTCCGCACTGGATCGGGAGGTGGAACAGGACATCATAGATGATCTTTTCCGGATATTCAAAAAGCAGACTATTATCTGTATTACCCACTCCAGGTACGTCGCGTCCAGATTTGAGAGGATAATTAACCTGGTTGATCAAAAAGTAAATCATTGCTAACGATGTCCTTCAATACGGGGGTCACCCCGACAACCGGGCTACCAGCCGCAAAACGAGGCAGCACGGTTGATAATCATAAACACTCGTATTTGACTGTCAAGAACAAACTTGCTAAAATATATGTCAAAACATTATGTCTGGAATCTCCTCACAGAGGTGGCCTTTGATCATAAACGTTGCTGTCTAAGCCGGGCTAACTGAGTAGAAACGCCCTAGAGCAAACACGTTAAGGGAAATTAAAGCAACGATTAGGCCAAATCACACGTAATCTGCGACTGATTTTATGAATGTTGATGTTATCCCGATGAGGAATATATGCCAGAATGCAGCTACCTACCCGGACATGACAAACCGCATAAAAAACCACATCCCCTGGCTCGCTTCTTTCCGGTTGCCGAGGTATTGGCCACTCACCGCCTGCCCGATTACGCCACCGATATTCTGGCGGGCATCATTATTTCGGTGGTTCTCATTCCAGAGACCATCGCCTACGCCTCACTGGCCGGCCTTCCGGCCAACATGGGACTCTATACCGCAATTGTGGCCTTCCTCATCTACGCCCTGGTCGGTCCATCGCGGCAACTGGTCGTTGCTCCGGTATCAGTGGTGTCGCTCATGGTGGCTGCCGCACTCGGTCCGATGGATTTGAGCCCGGAGCAGTACGTGACCTGCGCCACGATCCTGTCCCTGGTGAGCGGCGTCTTCTTCATTTTTCTTGGGATAATGCGGGCGGGACAGCTCGAAAATTTTATATCCCACCCCGTGCTGATCGGATTTACGACGGCCGCCGCGCTCATCGTGGCCATTACTCAGGTGCCGCATCTACTGGGCATACACCTGCATTCGGACGGCGGCTCGAGCAACATCCTGTACACTCTGTACCTGTCCATCATTCATGCCAATGAGTGCAACTGGGTGACCCTGCTCATTGGTCTATCGGGCGTAATCTCCATTGTTCTTTGTCATCGGATCAGTCCCCTGGTTCCCGGACCTTTGGTGAACCTGGTGCTCGGGGTGGGTATTGCGACAGCTCTGGGCGGAATTTCAGGAACGAAAATTGAAACCATCGGGGAGATCAAAGGCGCCCTCCCCGCCTTCATGCTGCCCAAGCTGAATGAACCTTGGCTCTATTCCGGGTCATTCCATCTGGGCGATTTGGTGGGAGTCGGCCTGGTGATCGGACTGGTATCCTTTATCGAGACCCTGTCCATTTCCAAGATAATGGCCGGACGGACGAAACGCCGCGTCGATGCTAATCGAGAGCTACTTTCTCTGGGACTGGCCAACCTGGGCGGTGCTTTTTTTCAATGCTACCCCGCGGCTGGAAGCCTGTCCAAATCCTCGGTCAGCTACCAGGCGGGCTCCCGGAGTCAGTTGGCGGCCATGACCGCAGTCACCATGGTGATCTTCACCTTGCTTTTTCTCACCCACTTCCTGGCCCTCGTACCGAAGGCTTGTCTGGCCGCTATCGTGATGATCGCGGTCTACCATCTCATCGATTTTAAGCAGATCATTCGGGCTTTCATCGTGAAGAAGACCGACGGCGTGGTTATCATGGTCACTTTTCTGGCCACGTTGGCCCTTGGAGTTCAGTTGGGAATCCTGCTCGGAATCATCTTTTCCTTCGGCTACATCATCTGGCAGGTCGCTCGGCCGCGGGTGGCCGTGATGGGGAGGCAGGAAGGAACCGCGGCCAGCTTCCACGATATAGAACTGGGCCAGGCCGAAACCTGGCACGACCTACTCATCATTAAAGTAGACGGTCCGCTCTACTTTGCCAATGCCACCCTGGTCGAGAACTCGGTCATCAACCTTCTGGCCGACTACCCGGAGGTTCGGACCATCATCATCAACGCCAGCGCGATCACGGACATGGACAGCTCCGGAGACAAAGCCCTCTGGAACCTCCTCCGGATTATGATTCAGAAGGAGGTTCACTTTCTCATGGTTGCGGTCACCAAGCCGGTACTCGCAATAATGGACAGGTCGGGCTTCTACCAATTCCTTGGTCCTGAAAACTTCTATCACGCCCTTCCCGAGGCCGTTGCCGCAATGGGACCAACCCCAACATTGGTGCCATCAGAGGCCGTTTGCGAGGAACGTCCTTGATTCCTTGTTGAAGGCTATCGAGCCGACGCCACCGGTTTTGTTCAAGCCCGGAGATTCATTCGGCCGCCCGAATGGTTTCGGACGTATCTGGTGGAAACAACTTCCTTCAGCCACATCGTGCCGGACCCTTAATTTAACGGTATTGGGGCAACGCCGCGGGAAATGGGCCGGGTTAGGGATTGCGGGGGAAGGTGCAATAAAGGGTTTCCATATCCCGAACCAGGTCCTCGGGCAAGAAAGGCAGCTTCTCTTTCGGCAGTTCAGCGAACAGCCCCTCACTTCTGGCCAGGGTCGTTCCCGACTGATCCTCCAGTCCGCCGGTCATTTTGATGGAGCTGGTGCGATCGGCATCCTTGACTTCACCCCAGGCCTTCAACGGCGTCCCGACATAAACCGGCTTTAAATACTTCACCTTAATCTCACGCGTCAAAAAATACAACCTCCCGGACGCGATCAGCGACCAGGACATGGCCTCGTCCAGCAAAGTGGTGATGATGCCTCCGTGGGCGATCCTGGACCATCCGACGTAATCTTCAGACAAAGTGATATCAGAACAGATCCGATTGCCTTCTCTGTAGAAATTCATGTTAAGCCCGATGGGGTTTTCCGTCCCGCAGGCAAAGCAGCGGTGCCCGGTAAGTTTTGGAAGAGGTTGTTTCATGCTGATCTCCTGAATATTTCCCGAAAATGTAGTTTGGGGTGAATAAGCGCTGGATAATATTTTAATCCAGGTGGTTGGGCAATGTCATTGAATTAGGGTCGGAGCGTCTCGGTCGTCCGGGGCTCGTGGCGGTGCTCTTCATGTCTTGAGCTTTCAGTAAGGCATCTTAGATAGTTATGGATAAAGTTAGCCTCACCGCGAATCAACTCTTGAAATTTTGATCCGAATCATTTATATTATATTGTCTCTATAATGCTAGTGAAATCCACCACTAGAACAACGGACGGCGGCAATGATCAAGACTATCAACGTCCATCAACTTAAGGTCGGCATGTACATCGAAGACCTGGGGATGTCCTGGTTAAACCACCCTTTTCTGAAGACCAGGCGGCTGATCAAATCCGATCAAGATATAAAAAAGATTAAGCAATATGGGCTATTGTCCATTAAAATTGATACCACCAAGGGCGGCGACGTAGATCCATCCGGTGACGGCCGGCCGCGGCCCCAGGCGGTGATGCTTAGCCCGGCCGAACCGCAGCCCGAGACATTCGAACCAGAAGAGCTAACCACCGAGACTCTTTCGGCCCTGGCCGACACTGTCTCCGTCCAAGATGAAATCGCCCAAGTGACCCGGGTCTATAGTGAGTTCCTTAACCGGACCCGCGTCTTCCTCTCTCATGTCCAGATTGAAAAGCCGATCAACCTCGAAGAAATCGCCTCCGACCTGGATGAGTTGATTCAAAGCGTCTTCCGTAATCGCTACGCCCTGTCGGCTCTGGTCAAACTCAAGACTTTCGATGAATATACCTACACCCATTCAGTGAACGTGTGTGTGTTAGCCCTGACGCTGGGCCGGTTCTTGGATTTCCCACTCCAGAAGCTGCGGGCCGTAGGTATCGGAGCCCTCTTTCACGATTTGGGCAAAATGGCTATCCCAGAAAAAATAATCAATAAACCCGGCCCACTGACCATGGACGAATTCAGGGAAATCCAAAAACACCCTTACCTTAGCGCCAAACTTCTCAAAAACGCGGACCACGTTTCCCGTGAAGTCATCGAATGCGCCCTTTTCCACCATGAACGGTACGGGGGGCAAGGATACCCCAAGGGCCTCAAGGCAAATGAAATACCTTTGGCCGCCCAGGTGATCAGCCTGGCTGATGTTTACGACGCCATGACCAGTGATCGGGTCTATCGAAAGAAAATCAACCTCCACGAGACCCTCCGGATCATGTATGCCGGACGGGCGGTGCAGTTCGACCCGGTATTGGTCTCCAACCTGGTCAAGTGCCTGGGGGTCTACCCGATAGGGAGCCTGGTCAAGCTAAATACCGGAGAAATGGGGCTGGTGGCGGAGATCGACAGCCACAATTTAACGAATCCCAAGATAATTCTAATCAATGAGTCGGACCCGGCCGGCCGGCATTCGCCCCAGGTTCTGGATTTGGCCAGCCAATCTGAGGAAAAATCAAACAATCCCCGCCGGATCGTTGGGGTGGATGCACCGGAGAAATGGAACATCGATCCGGCGAAGTATCTCTTGAACGAACCGAGCTTCACTGTGTGTTGCAGCGGTTGACTCCAGCCTGGTCCGATCCGGACCCTTTTCCCATCATGCGGCTGCGGGTAGGTGATCCCTAAGGCCGGTTAAAAACGAGGCCATACTCCGCTCCAACCCGGCCCCTCAGTGCTGGGCATATTAACATGATTTATCGGTATGTGGAATATAGAATTAGCCTTTAAAGAACTTCATTCCCATTTTGACTCGGAAAACCGGCAGCAAAGACGGACAAGGCTCTACCGGAATACTTCGACCGTCATGACCACGACTTACATGTAGCGTTGATGGCCATCGACATGCGAAAAGACGCGACCATGCTGTAACGCTTA
Organism: Deltaproteobacteria bacterium; assembly: GCA_015233625.1. Classification (GTDB taxonomy): domain Bacteria; phylum Desulfobacterota; class JADFXK01; order JADFXK01; family JADFXK01; genus JADFXK01. Next base: position 13,218 of record JADFXK010000058.1, read on the forward strand.
TTTGCTCCGTTACGCCGGCCAGGAAATTTTGTCAATGCCGCTTTCGACCGGTGACCAATCCATCTGAGGTCGTTCTTGAGTTTTCTCAGGGTTCATCAATATTTTTTCCTCGGAAGCAAGTTGATGACAGTGCAACGTCTTATTATTCCAAGGAATAATTTACCGGCCCATGGCTTAAAGTAAATACCTGATACGCTGCCTCTCGTACATTGGTCACCGAGCACATACCGACCTCTGTGTCAAAATTTGAATCGCCGGCCCTGGACTAATGGACTTGACAGCATACGGAAAAGGCGATATAGGTTTGCAAGACATTCCAGTCGCCCCCGTAGCTCAGGCGGATAGAGCAATGGATTCCTAATCCATGTGCCGCGTGTTCGAGTCACGCCGGGGGCACCATAAAATCAATAGGTTAGCCGAACAGCTAATCTGTTTTTTTGCTAATTGTGCCCAAAATTGTGCCCATCTGATTTTCCAGGTAGGCAGCTTGCTTTTCGGCAGCTAGTCTAAGATCACTATCGTTGACGATGTTGTATCGGTCAAAGACGCTCCTCGTTCTATGCCCCGAAGCAATCATCACTACCTTTTCTGGGGTGCCCGCTCGAACCATGTTTCTCACGGCACTGCGCCTGAGGTCGTGAAATTTCATGTCTGGCTTTCCGATAGTGGTACAAGCGCTCTTCCAAGATTTTCTGAAATACTTAATCTGGCCTGTTCCGCCCTGGTTGAGGAAGACAAACGGTAAGAGCTTACCACATTGCTTCCGAGCCTCCCATTGCTGGCTGATTACTTCTTTTAATACGTTATCCAGAGGTAATGTCCTCGCCTGGTTGTTCTTGGTTTCTCCTGGATTCAGTGACACAATCCCGTTGACCCTGTCCACCTGCGCCCAGGTGAGATTGGTGATCTCACTCTTCCGTAGTCCTGTACGGTAGGCAAAAACCACAAAAGGCTTAAGATAGTCAGGGAGCACATTGCATAACTCCATGAAATCAACGAGCTCGAAGAACCCCTTACGAACGTTATTTTCTTTGAGCATCGGGAAATGAGGCACCTGATTCACCTTGGGTGGTGTACACTTGGCACCAAGATTAAACATTCGCCTCAAGGCAGACAATTCTCTGTTTACTGTACCGTTAGCGGCATCTTCATCAAGCCTGGTTAGAACATACTTTTTAAGCCTGGAAGTAGTTATGTTGATAACACGGTCATTCCCAAAGAACTCCCGTAGCTTCTGAATCGACTGCTGAGCCCTTTTCAGGGTCTTCTTTCCGTTAATTCGGTAATCCGTTAAGAAGTCATCCGCCAATTCGTCAAAAGTGATTCTGTCTGACTGTAATCCTGGTAACTTACCCTGGGCTATTTCTCCTTCTCTGGTTGCAAGAAATTGCTTGGCTACACTCTTCAGGTGGCTTCCTGAGCTTTCCCGATAGGTTATTCCATTGATATGATACTTGATCGAGTAATTATTGCCTCTTTTGTAAATAGATCCCATGTGTTAGCCTCCATCTTGTTTCTTGACGGGCACAAAATGGGCACATTGGGATGAGGTTACCCGGCCACTGGATCGAACATGACCGGGTGCACTCATTGTAACTCATCTGTGCCTAAATTTACAAGGTGGATTAGTGGCTACAGCAAATCCGATTTTCATAACTGATGGTGTTTACGGCTCCATCAATGAACCGGAAAACCCTCAGCATGGATGCAAAACAAATCTGAGTTGCTGTAACGACTAATTTAAATCATTTTTGTCAAGATTTGAACGTTTACTACTCTCGATAAGGTGGTTAACGTCATTAGCGTCCACTAATATCTTTTTTTTCAAAATCTGAACGACTGGAAGTCTGCCAGAGTCGATTAGATCTCTCCAAAAAGTATCTTTACCTCCGACTTCCTCAATCAGCTCAGTTATGCTATAGAGCTTGTTTTGGCACATAGCCTGGCCAGTCTGAGAAGTTGTCGAGACACCAGATTTACCACCCTTCTTTGGATCGCCCTTCTTGAACAACGTCTGGGACAAAAGGTCATCATTACTAATGGGCATCGAAGACCCGCCCGAGCTGGTGCAA
>JADFXK010000590.1 GCA_015233625.1 Deltaproteobacteria bacterium
CCATTGCTGCCCTATGAATCCTGCAATCTGGGTTCGATCAACCTGGCCAGGATGGTCACGCCGGCAGGGCCTTGACCACAGCTTTAGTCCGAGGGCTAACCAGTTCAAAGGAGCCGCCTTTGTGGACCGCATCCATGAACTCATCGGTAATCAATACCGAGAGGTTGAAATTGTTGAGCCGGTCGGTGGAGGATTTGGCATGGATGAAATCTATGATATTCGGATGATCGACCCTGAGCAGGCCGATGTTGGCGCCCCGTCGGGTGCCACCTTGCTTGATCGTCTCAGTGGCCACATCAAACACGGTCATGAAGGAAATGGGGCCGCTGGAGATGCCGGTGGTTGATTTTACCGGGTCACTTTTGGGCCGGATGCGGGAAAAGGAAAAACCGGTGCCTCCGCCGCTTTTGTGGATGATGGCCGTGTTCTTGATGGCTTCGAAAATGCTGTCGATGGAATCCTCCACCGGCAAGACGAAGCAGGCGGATAGCTGGCCCAAGGCCCGGCCGGCATTCATTAAGGTGGGTGAGTTAGGGATGAACACCAGAACGGTCATAAAATTATAGAAGCTTTCCGTGGTGGCATCCACATCGGCTTTGGCGTCATAAAGGCTGTCTGCCCTGGCCACGGTTTGGGCTACCCGGAGGAACATATCTTCTGGGTCCTCCATGGCCCGGCCATGCTCATCTTTCTTGAGATAGCGCCTTTCCAACACCACCCTGGCGTTGGACGTTAATTGAACTTTTTTTGATTTCAAATCATTCATTACTGGTTGCTTGTTGCTCGTTTCTGGTTGCTTATTGCTTGTTACTCGTAGAAGACAAGCGGCAACAAGCAATTAACAACCACGTCACCTCAAACAAGGGACAACCATGACCATTGCGTGGTATTTTATATGGGTGCTACCCATTACCCACGGCGTTGCCCTGGGCGAACCTAGTGCGCCCCGTTGGGGCTTATTCGGAATCGGCCATTACAAGAATAGTTCATGCGTTTGCCCTGCGGATACGGAGAGTTCAGACCTTCACCCCTTCCAGGACCAACAAAGCCTTCTTGATCTCCAGGCCCCCGGCGTAACCGGTCAAGGTGCCGTTAGCCCCGATAACGCGGTGGCAAGGGACGATAATCGGAACTGGATTAACCCGATTGGCCTGGCCGACGGCCCGGCAGGCTTGGGGTTGACCACATACCGCGGCCACCTGCCGGTAGGACCAGGTTTCTCCGTAGGGTATGGTGGTGAGTGCCTGCCAGACTCGCCGCTGGAAGTCGGTTCCGGTGACATCCAGGGCGATCTCGAACACTCGCCTTTGCCCGGAAAAATATTCGGTGAGTTGTCGCCTGATGTCATCGTGTCTGGAGCCGGCTGGATGAATCGTCGGAGCCTCAGGGGATTTGGCTAATCTATCGATGAATTCAGCCCAGCCCGATGCGTCCAGGCTGATCTCGCAGACTCCCTGGTCGGTGGAACCGATGAATATCCGGCCGATGGGGGTGTCCAGGGTGGAATAATAGATTGATGGGGGATGAGATGTCATGGTCCTAATTCATTCTCCGTCTTGATACATTTTTTGTCTGTCTGATCCAGGCCGGCCTGATCCGATCATCTGATCATTCTACACAGCAGAGACACAGTGAGCTGGACCAGTTGATCAGACAAGTTCAAATTGGGAATAAGATACCAGAAAAGTGGCGGGATGGCAACTCCAGATTCGCTAATATGCAGGGCAAACGCATGATGTATTTTTTGTAACGGAGCTTCCTGCAAAACAAATCTGGGCTAACTTCTTACAAATATATACCTCGACCGATCATAATTATCCCTTTTTGGCACCAACTCCAGGAGGGGCGGCTCTGACCCCAGCGGGACGCTCCACAAAAAGAAAAAATCAATTGAACGCAGAAATCGCTAATAACTAGCGGGTTCCGCCGCAAAAGCATGATGAAAACGTCACTCCCCCTGAAATAACAAATGATTATTTTCAGAATCATCGCTCTCCATCTTTCCTCGAACCGTCTTCACCGGGATAGTGCCTGGCCTAAGTCAAAATAATAGTGGTAATAGGCAATATGTTTATGGGCCAAAGAAACGCATTCGACACAAAATAGTATTTGCTTTTTCCCTGTTCATCTCCTAAGGTAAATTGGTAAATTATGTAAAGCTGCCAGACTCTGGCTCCCTAACATAGGAGCTGGTAAAATAACCGGCGCCTGTCTGAACCTTGATTACGCAGATTATTTGATTAACTATGATGCCTGCCCCTCCA
>JADFXK010000591.1 GCA_015233625.1 Deltaproteobacteria bacterium
TGTATCGTTTTTGGAATAAAATCGGCGGCCCCGGCACTAACAATGTCTGCGTAGGAGTAATTGCCGGTGACTCCGGTCATAATAATAAAATCCGGCTGGCCGGTTCCTTGTTTCACTTTCTCCATTAAGTCTAATCCGTCTTTGTCGCCGCCAAGATTAATGTCTGAAATAACCAAATCAACCAATTGGTGTTCCAATATATTTTTGGCTTCCTCATAATCCGACGCAAGCTCTGTATGGTATCCCATTTTGGCGACAAGCCGTTCTATTACGGCTTGGTGTTCCTTATCATCTTCAATGATCAAAATACGGTTGATCATTCTGTCGCTCATATTCCGCTCCTCGAAAGATCTCGACCATTGTAAATTATCTGATCGATCCGATCGCTTTAGCTATGGCCCGATGGGTCATTATCCCATCTCTATTCTCTTTATCATCGCCGCGGCTTCATGAAATTCAGGATAAAGTTCCAAAGCCTTGCGGAAATGGTCTTCGGCCAGATACTTCTTCTTTTGCTCCATATAGACGAGGCCGATATTAAAATGGATATTTTCGTCATCCGGGGCCAACTCCAGAGACCACCGGTAACACTCCAGGGCTTTGTCCCATTCGTTTAATTTACGATAAACAATGCCCATTTGATTGTGAATGTTAGGGTCTCCAGGCAACAGATCGGCGGCATCTTCAAAAGCGGTCAGGGCGTCGTCGAACCAGCCGTGATTCATAAAGATATCGCCAATCTTCCTGGAAATATGGGCAGCCTCCAGGGTTGCCAGGCTACGGGCATCCTGGAAAATTATCCTGGCCGCTTCGACATCGCCTTTTTCCAGCAGCTTCTGACCCAACTCCATTTGGAGGTTAATGTTATGCGGACTAATCTCAACCGCTCGTTTGAGATGTTCGGTGGCCTTATCCGGTTCACCCAGTAAGACATAAATAGACGATAATCTTTCATGGGCGCGAAGGAACTTGGGGCTGAGTTCAATGGCCTTTGAATAGACTTGTTTCGCCTTTTGATATTCCTTTTGAGCCTCGAAGACTAATCCGGCTACATAGTAGGTTCTGGAGCTGTCCGGCCAGATCGTTTTGGCTGCCTTGACTTCTTTCATCGCCTTATCGAGTTCCAAGGATTCTAAGTGAATCATGGCCTGTTGCAGATGCGTGTCAAAGCGTGACGGTTTTCTCTTTTGCACCAGAACTTGAATCACCTTATCCATCAGCGTCTTGGTTCCAAACGGCTTGATAATATAGCCATTGACGCCAATCTCCGCGGCCTCAACCATCTTCGTGTCGTCTGACTCACATGTCACCATTATGAACGGAATATCCTTGAGCCTCTCGTCTTCCCGAATCATCCTCAACAGATCCACTCCCTTCATCCGGGGCATACCCCAATCACAGATTATGAGGTCAAAGAGTATGGGGTCACTTTGAATTAGAGCCAGAGCCTTATCTCCATCATCGGCTTCCTTGATATCCTGGCAGTTCCCATCCCGCAGGAAAATATGCCTGATTATCCGGCGCATGGAGGCCAAATCGTCAATAATCAACACCCTCAGCCCCTTTAGATTTCCTTGGGCAATCTTCCTCGTCGCGGCGTCTTGCGCCGCTGAGGCCATACTCCCGGCTGGGGCATCTTTTGGGGGTGATGCATCCCCTGTAGTCAAGGCAACCGGGGTCGGGACATCCGTTGTCGTCAAGGCAACCACAGGTGCAGGTGGATGAGGAGGAGAAACGGCTTTAGAGGTGCGACCAGATATTCTCTCAATCTTCCGCTCAAGAACACCGGCATCGATCGGCTGTAGCACGTAATGATCACACCCGGCAACCAGACAGGCATTGATATAGTTCCTATCTGAACAATTGGTGACCATCATGATTATCGCCTGCATACCGCCTGGAATATTATTTTCCTTTTCAGTCGCTCTAATTTTTGTTAACACCTCGATGCCGCCCATTTTGGGCACATTGATGTCTATAGTGATTAAATCGAAAAGAGCCCGGTCGTCCAAGGCCTTACTGAAAGCAGCGACCGCCTGGCTCCCATTTTCGACCGTCTGGCACTCTCCAAACTGTTCCATTAGTACCAGCATGGCCTGCCTGGTCACCGGGTCATCGTCCACGATTAGAATTCTCATACCTGACTGCCTCCCGTACAAGATGACGATACAGGAGCCTCCTGCAAAAAGTCCTTCAGCGTCATTCCGACGAAAGCCGGAATCCATGTTTCCGAGGTTTTTTGGACCCCGGACAGGTGTCCGGG
>JADFXK010000592.1:0-383 GCA_015233625.1 Deltaproteobacteria bacterium
AGGGTGGTGACCAGCGGCTCCGGCATAGGCCCGGCCAGGTACAGCCGCAGCAAGGCCCAGTCGGGCACCTCGTTTTTGCAGGTGTTTGGATCATCCTTGACCAGCCGGGCATGCTCTTCCATCATGGCCGGGTAGGTTTGGGATAGGGCCGTAGCCAGATCAAAACCACAGGCCAGTTTGGCGTAAAGCGTGGTGGCGGCCACCTGGGCCGGATGATCTCCGACGCTCCGGCCCCAGCCCAGGACCGCCCTGGCTCCGGCCGCGATCAGGTGTTCGGCCAGGGAAGGAACCGCGCCTTTTTGGGCCGCTCGGCCGGTTTCGCACCCGGACAGGAAGAGCAGGTCCGGAATCCGCTGCAACTCAACGATGAAAACTTGGGCGGA
>JADFXK010000592.1:599-2258 GCA_015233625.1 Deltaproteobacteria bacterium
CCGGCGTGACATCTTGGGGCGCGGTGGCCATGAACAGGACCCGCAGCCAACGGTTGGCCGGGGCCTTAGATTCGATCTTCCGGTCCTGCCAGCGCACCGGGATGATGGCCGGATTAGTCCGCTGGACCAGATGAATGGTCCCGTCGTGGAGGATCTCCCAGGGTAGATGGGCCAGTCGGTTGGTAGAGTCAAAGGCGGTCGAATTCAAGGCGGCCCCGTTTCCCTTGGCCGCGTCAGTGGCGCTCGCATCAATGGCCAGGACCAGAGTGGAGTTTATCGGGCAATCCTTGATGGCCCGGTCCAGCAGCCGGCTGGGGCCGTTGAGCCAGTCATAGAGTTGCCGGCCCAGTGCGACCAGGTTTCCCGACACGGGGCCGTAGAAATCCTTCTCCGCCTGAGCGATCAATCCCTGAAAGGAAGCCTGATCCTGCCGGATTTCATCGTACTTATTGGGATTGTCATAGAAGTAGCGGAGAACAGCCCCGCCGTCGGGGTCAGGCTGAAGTAGGAGATGCAGGGTCTGGAGCATGAAGATTCTCCCCTACCGATGGTGGATATTTCGAGAAAAACACAACATCGAGGGCGCGAGGAACAAGAGATTAAGGAATTCCATTTTTAACGTGAATTTCCGCTAATGTCAATAATTTTCAGAGTTAAAGGCAATAGAAATTCCCATACTATCAGGTAAGATCAACCGCGGTTTTAGTCGTCAACCGGAATTGCCGGATTGTTCCGAAGAAATCATAATCCTTTCTTTTGCCTGGGGGATTTGGTATAATGAATTTTGGAAGATCCCGCCTCAGGGTGGCGCTCACCAAAGAGTCAATTGTAACCGTTCAAAGTCCCATCTATCACCTTATGGAGGCCGAAAAAATGCCGGCTAAGACCTTCGAGCATGTTAAAGGAAGCGAGCTTCCGGTGAGTTTACTGGAAGGGTTCGGAGCTTGTTTTCCAGAGCAAACTTTTAGGGTTACCATTGAATTTGATACGGACCCGGAGACCGACGACGAAAGAATTGCAAGGCAGCGAAGAGAAGTGATTGACAGAGGCAAGGCGCGAGCGGCAAAAATAGGAATGAGTACCGCTGAACTTATCCAATCATATAAAGACGATCACAAATGGTAATTAAACAAACGGCAGTCGTAGACGCTTCTTATCTTGCTGTTTTAAAGCAGGAAAAAGCCGATTTGCTTTTGACTTTTGATAGTGATTTTAAGAAAGTGGAAGATGAACGAGTCAAGGTCATCGGTTAAATCATTCCCAGGCATAACCCTTTTGAAAAAATCCAGGCGATTACCTTAATCCAACAACATTGCTGCCGGGTCCTGGATAATCAGATTAACCTCAAAACCCCATAGACTCAAATACCTGGGGCGAAATTTAATCCGACATTAACCCGCAACAAGCAACAAGTAACCTGCAACAAGCAACCCGCAACCCGCACCGGTCATTCGTGTTCAACCCGGTTACGTCCTTCATGCTTGGCCTGGTAGAGCAGCCGATCTGCTTCATGCAATAAGATGGCCGGGTCGCCATCGGGTTGAGGAAACATGGTGGCGCAGCCGACGCTGACGGTGACGTTATCTGACGCGGATGAATGTTTATGGGGCCGGTTTAAGGCTTCCACCGCGGCCCGAAAACGTTCAGCCACCTTATAGT
>JADFXK010000593.1 GCA_015233625.1 Deltaproteobacteria bacterium
TTCGGATGGTTTGCCCTTCAGGTTATTTGGTGGTGTTGCTTCTTTTGTATTCAACAATTGTGCCAAAGTACTAACACATGGATATTACTTAATATAATTATCTAACCGGACTTGCCTTCAAAGGATTTTCGGTTAAATCAAACAATGATTATTGAATATAGTAATTAGTGTTTGATTGCCGCGGTCTTAACGGCCGTCCGGACCGGTTACTTTAAACCCAAGGCCGCCCGCAAAGCCCGGGGCACGCCCTTGACCATATGCAGACGGCGCCGAGGGTACTTTGAATACACCACGACACACCCGATGTTGGTGAAGGCGTCCACATCATCGTCATGGGCGTAGCCTAAACACACCCAACCTCCAACTTCCTCGCTCCAGATGAATATTTTGGCCATATTGCCCTCCTCCCGTAACACCCTAAATAGAAAAGGTCACACAAGTATAATAGCAATAATCATGCCGAAGAAACAAGTCGGCTCAGGTCATGATGACATAATATAGATAGGTTAGTTTGAACGAAACGGAACGGAAGTTCGGCAGATTAACAAATTTTGTCAAGCCGGGGTCGGAGTTGGTGTCAAATAAAAAATTTAAAATGGCTGTTATGTCGGCCTATTGCCGTTCAGCAAGCGCAATTGGGCGGGATGGCCGAAATTGTCATCGGCTATGGAGAAAACTGTAAGTAAGTCCATAGGGTTGACCAGTGGTGCCGCGCGGGGATCGAGTCCGGTGTCAAATAATTAATTAGGAATAGCTGTTATGACAGGATGTTGCGGTTCAATAACCGGATGACTGAGATAGATGGGCCAAAATCGTCATCTGCTAGGGGTGCCGACCGGCTGAGCATCTACCTGACCGACCGATTGACCATCTTGCATGGCATCTATCTGACCGACCGGCCGACCAGCCACCTGGGCATATGAATACCCATCCACCTGGCCGACCAAATGAGCAACCACATGGACATCCACCTGGCCGATCGGCTGGACCGTAACCTATCGTATTTCCCAGGGCGTTGCCACAATGCTGTTGAATTAAAATTCCAGGCTCAATTTCTTTTGCATGACCCAGGGTGGCGCTTCGCTGACCCTGGGCTAGATTGTTTTTCCCCTTCGGGGAAAGGACTTCGGCTATTCGGAACCTGGTTCTCAGCCTTGAAGGTTCATTGCCGGTGCCAAGAACACTTTATGGTGGGCCACCATCCTAAATACCCCGCAGGGGTTACCCAATCTAGCCCAGGGTCAGCGAAGCGCCACCCTGGGGCGGAATCAAAAAGAGGACATCTATATTCGCGCAACGCGCAACCATCCATGATTTCCCAGGGCGTTGCCGCTGGGCTAATCTAGTTCGCCCCGTTGGGGCTTATTCGGTATTGTCTGTTTCATAGAAATTCGTCCGATTGCCCCGTCAACTTCAACAGACCATCCGACTGGGCATCATGCTAACCGACCGCCTAATCGACCACCAGGCCACCCACCTGAGCATCTTGCCGGCCGGTAAATCGCCAGATTTCCCAGGGGTTGCCCCAATACCGTTGAATTAAGGAGAGTTCCGGACCATAATCCGCCTGATTGTTTGAACTATGATTTCACTGATTGACGATGATTTCACTGATTACCTGATGAGCCATGATTACACTGATTAACGATGAGGTTTAAGTTGCTTCATCACCCCTAGCCCGCGGTTAAGTATGCCCGGCCTCTCCAGGCGGCTTTTCCCCCGGCCGAAAACACGAGGGGTATTTTGCTTTAATCATAGTCTTGATTTAATCTGCGAAATCAGATGTACTCAGCGCAATCATAGTTCAGACGTTGCGAGCCGGCGAAAATACTTGACATTCCCATTTGCAACATATAGCCTCACCCCCTGTTTTCATGAATATCCCGAAAACATCACCCTACGCCTCAACCGGCGGTATCCAAGCCCATCCCAGGCCGGTTCGGCGTCGCGCCCCTATTCTCTTATGTGTCCAATGCGGGAGGCCGTTTATGCCGCACCACGAAGAAGGCCGAATCTCGATTCCGGATAGCGACAAAGAAAATAAAGCCGGACTGGAACCCCAGGAAAACAACATCGGTAACCAGCCGGGCCGGCCTGGAAAAACAAGAAACAGGCTGCTTGAAGGGCTTGGGGCCGGGATAACCGTTTTGCTCCTGGCTCAGCTTGTCCCCTGGTCCAGGATCATCCCCTGGTCTAAGCCGCCGGCGGCCGGGACACCGGAGGCCAATGTCTCCATCCGCG
>JADFXK010000594.1 GCA_015233625.1 Deltaproteobacteria bacterium
CGGCTGTGACAGGAAGCGTTGGATTCTTCTGGCTCGAGCCACCGTAACCTTATCTTCATCTGACAGTTCGTCCATGCCCAAGATAGCGATAATGTCTTGGAGGTCCTTATACTTTTGAAGGATCTGTTGAACGCGCCGGGCGGTGAGATAGTGTTCCTCGCCGACATAGTTGGGATCGAGAATTCTCGAGGAAGAGTCAAGTGGATCAACCGCCGGATAGATGCCCAATTCAGCGATAGGCCGGGACAGGACGACAGTCCCGTCCAGGTGAGCAAATGTCGTGGCCGGGGCCGGGTCAGTCAAGTCGTCGGCCGGAACGTAAACGCACTGGACGGAGGTGATTGAGCCTTTATTGGTTGAGGTGATCCGTTCCTGGAGTTCACCAAGGTCGGTACCCAGAGTCGGTTGATAACCAACGGCCGAAGGAATACGGCCAAGCAAGGCTGAAACCTCAGCGCCGGCCTGAGTAAACCGGAAGATATTATCAACGAACAAGAGCACGTCTTGTCCCTGTTCATCCCGGTAATACTCGGCAGCGGTCAGAGCAGATATGGCCACCCGAGCTCGCGCTCCAGGCGGTTCGGTCATCTGACCGTAGATCAAAGCGGCTTTGCTGATAACGCCGGATTCTTTCATTTCTAAGTAAAGATCGTTCCCTTCACGGGTTCTTTCACCGACGCCGGCAAAGACAGAGATACCACCATGATGCATGGCGATATTGTGAATCATCTCCATCATCACGACCGTCTTACCAACGCCCGCCCCGCCGAACATCCCCATCTTACCGCCACGAGGAAAAGGAACCAACAAGTCGATAACCTTGACACCCGTCTCCAAGACTTTTACTGTCGTATCTTGGTCGACGAAGGCTGGAGCATGACGATGGATCGGCATGTATAAGTCGGATTTGATCTCTCCCAACCCGTCCACCGGCCGACCGACCACGTTCAATACCCGGCCCAGGGTGGAGTCGCCCACCGGCATCATGATTGGATTACCCGTATCGGTAACTTCCATCCCCCGGACCAAACCATCGGTGGTGTCCATGGCGATACACCGAACCACGTTGTCTCCAAGATGCTGGGCCACTTCAATGATAAGATTACCGGGCTCATCACTAATTGCGGGGTTGGATATACTTAAGGCAGTCAAAATCGATGGGAGCTTACCTTCCTCAAACTCCGCATCAACCACTGGCCCGATGACCTGATTTATTTTGCCTACGTTCATATTTTTTCACGGCCTCCCAGGAGTTTTAAGTAGTTTCATTCTTAGAATATTACTTCAACGCCTCAGCGCCGCCGACGATGTCCATCAATTCCTTGGTTATAGCCGCCTGCCGGGCCTTGTTATAAACCAGGGTGAGATTTTGGACCATTTCATTGCAGTTTTTGGTGGCGTTATCCATAGACGCCATGCGGGCGGCATGTTCACTTGTCTCGGTCTGCAAGAAGGCATTATATATTTGTACACTTATGTGCTTAGGCAGCAGGTCGATCATCAGGCTTCCGGCTGATGGTTCACACAAGTATTCCAAGGTGGGACCAAATTGGGCAGTCTCCGATTGGTCCGGCGGAGTGATGGGAAGAAGCTTAACGACATCAGGCACCTGTTTGCTCATACTCAGAAATCGGGCGTAAACCAGGTACACCTCATCAACTACCGGTTCAGCTTCGCTCAAAAAAGCTTTGATAAGAGAGTTGGCGATGTTGTTGACAAGTCCAATTTCAGCCCGGCCCAATACACCAACATATTCCCCGCTCATGGTGTACGGTCTTCTGCGGAAGAAATCCCGCCCTTTCTTGCCGATGCAGGTCAAGTCAACTTCCCGGCCCGCAGTCTGCTTTTCTTTGAGCAGTTTCTCCGCCCGATTTATGAGATTCATATTAAAACTGCCGCACAATCCCCTGTCGGAGGTCATTAAAACCACACGGATTCTTTTAACCTCTTCCTTGGGAGTCAGCAGCGGATGAATATCCGGCTCCAAACGCGAGGACAAGTTGCCCAAAACCTCGGAAAACTTACGAGCGTATGGTGCGAAGTTTTCCATCTTGGCCTGGGCCCCCCGCAGTCTTGCGGCAGCCACCATATTCATGGCCCGAGTGATCTGTTTGGTCTTTTTTACCGCCCCAATTTTTCGAAGAACATCTTTTAGAGTCGCCATAGGTTATCTTTCAGTCCGTTTGCCGGCTAGTTAGTTACGGTTGCAACACCTGTTTGAACTC
>JADFXK010000595.1 GCA_015233625.1 Deltaproteobacteria bacterium
GTTTTCGATAAGATTATCTTCCATGCGTTGCTGGAGGGCAATCAAATTTTCCTTGAGGGTAAAAATATTTTCCGTTCCGGTGCCGTAGTTGAAAATCTCGGCGTGAATCGGCCCTGCTGCGGCTTTGATTCTGGCCGGCAAGGCCTGAAAGGCTTGATCCGCTTCCGCCAGCAAGGAGGGAAATTCCCCTTTGAGGTCATCTAGGTCACTTTTGTTTGTGACCACATCTAGATACAGTAAAGTGGTATCGGCTCGATGAACCGCCTCCCGCCAACGGTCAAATTTTATAAAATCTTCCAGGCAATGTCCCGGCGCCAAAGCTGACCGGGTGGATTTGTCGGGTCCGGGTTGGGGTGGAATCGGCAGGTTGCTCAGACAGGGGTCCCGATCAAATGTACCCAGTGTTTGAGTGATCCGATATAACCTGACGAAAATCTGCCGGCTTCGAAATTCGATCTTGAGACGGTTATCGGTGATATCAATCAGTGTTTTCAGGTTGGCAAAAACCAGGTCGAACTGCCGGGACAGGACCTCAAGAGCCTTCAATTCAACCCCCGCCTCCCGCAGCGGCTTGATGAACTTGTCCTTTTGGTTGATTTTGTCCTGGATATCTCGGGCTAAATTGGCGCGAATAAATTGATTTTGAGCCACTATGATATCCGGAGCATTGGCGATAATCCGCTCGCTTTCTCGGATGAGTTGAGAGGCCCCGACCAGGGCGGGAAGTTTGCGCCGGGAGATATCGGCGAAACTTTGGTTGAATTGGGTGAACGCGATCGCGGCCAGGCCGGCGGAGGCCAGGGTCACCAGGGTCATCACGGTCAGCCCGGCCAGAACCTTCGTGGCAATGCCGAATTTGATTCTCGCCATTTCTTTTTCCTATATCTTGAACTTGGGGAACACCCTATGATTACCGGCGCAGGTCGAATTGTGGTTAGGGTTTATGCCGCCAATATACCCGGTCCATGGGACTCAAGGCGCCCCAGATATTGTCGTCGAAGTTGGCCAAATCTTTACGATAGATAGTCCGATGAGGGATCTTGAATAGATAATATACAGGTAAATCACCGACCACCAGTTTCTGAAATTCGGCATACAAGGCTTTGCGTTTGGCAAAGTTCATCTCGGAACCGGCCGCCTCCATCAGGTGGTTGACATCAGGATTACAATAGCCTTGGTTATTGGAGTAGATCAGTCCCTTTATGATATTGTCGCAGTCATAGGTTCGATGCACTCCGATTACGGGATCACCCCAGTTAAAAGTGACGGAGAGGCAGAGGTCGAACCGGCCGTTGGAAATTTTATCGACCCATTGGGAATAACCCTTGAATTTGGAAATGATTAACTCGACACCGATCTTACGCAGTAAATCCTGGCGTAAGTATTCTGAAAAAGACACAAAAGTGCTTCCTTCGGAGGGATAATCAATAGTCGCCTGGAACCTTCGGCCGCCGGCATCCCTGGGGTAACCGGCCGCATCCAGCAACTCATTAGCTTTAGCAATATTCACTCCAAATTGTTCCACATCGGCGGAATAAAACGGACTGTCGGGGCTGATTGGTCCGGTGGCCTTTTGGGCCGTTCCTTTTAACAGTGTTTGGACGATAAAATCACGATCAATACAATAGGCGATGGCTTGCCTCACCCGGAGATCATTAAAAGGTTTCTTTTGGAGGTTGAAGGTCAGCCAGAAAAGGGCGCCCAACCCTTTGTACCCTTTTGATGTCACCACCAGTCTCGGATCTTTTTCATACCTTTGGAACTCGTCAACATTCGAAGAGAAAATCATGTGTGATTCTCCGGCCTCCAGCGACATAGGCATTTCAAGTTCCGGATGGCGAAATATTTTATAGCGTATTCTATCCAGGTAGGGCCGGCCCTTTATGAAAAAATTATTATATTTTTCGAGGACGATTTGTTGGCCGGGGACGAATTCGACAAATTTGAACGGTCCGGAGCCGACCGGGGCCAGGTTGGCGGGATGGGTCCGGATATCTCGGCCGTCACCATAGATGTGTTGCGGGATGATCGGCAGCAAAACAGACGACATGGCCATCAGAATAGCCGGAGACGGCTTTCTCAGCCGGACGATCGCGGTCCTTGGGTCGGGAGTGTCTACTTTTTCCACGGCCGCAAACATGCTTTTGAACGGGTGATAGGTTCGCACGGTCATGACGGAAAACTCGACGTCTTTTGAAGTA
>JADFXK010000596.1:0-436 GCA_015233625.1 Deltaproteobacteria bacterium
TACAAATTTCCCGATTTGATTCTCGTTTAACAGCACGGGGCCATCTCTTTGTCGCATGGGCGCCTCCTCCTTAAAATCATTAAGTTTTAAACATTGCATTTGGTTAACAAGGTTAACCTTTGGCCGGTTGAGCACCGGCTTTGATGGCCATCGGAAAGTATACATTGCAATACTAAAGCCAACTGACAATCAAAGATGAAAATATGCAAATATAGTATTTAATATACTTATTTAATTAGCTATTATTATGTTGGCTTCTCCTTTGAGTATTCACGAGACTGATGAATAACCTGTGTATTTGTACAAATTCTGTGCATTTGCACAGTTTCTGTGTTATTGGATTGTTCAGTTGCACACAAGGAAATGTAAGGAGGGGGGTCGCGATCAACTCTGCGTGGCTATGACTCAATTTGAACTGAGGTAAGGCAGGTTATGG
>JADFXK010000596.1:504-975 GCA_015233625.1 Deltaproteobacteria bacterium
GACCCCGGTACTGTCACAGGAATTTATGCTGTCACGTGGCGGCCTTGGCCAAGATGTTTTTTGCCAAAATTTTGCCAAAAACGCTGAAAAGCATAAGTAAGGATGGGTAGGAATGGTGAAGTACAGCGGCTGGGCGATAGCTGTTTAATGATTGATTTTAAAGAAAAATACTTACTCTTGGTTACTTATGGTTACCTATGGTTTTCACCGAACTACCTACTACGAATCCGTAGGTCGGGTGTTCGAGTCACCCTGGGCGCACCAGTTAAATCAGGGGGTTAGTCGAAATGGCTAATCCCTTTTTCTTGCCCTGCTACCCTATTGCTACCCTGAAAGTGATTTTTCCAGCCTCGTTTAATCTGTTCCCACTTGCGCCCAAGGAATGAAAAAGCCGGGATTCTCACCCGGCCCTGATCTTCTTTTTCTTTATTCAGCGGCCTCCGGCGGACAAACTCGGGCCAGATAAAAGAG
>JADFXK010000596.1:1015-1668 GCA_015233625.1 Deltaproteobacteria bacterium
CTTGAGGTCCACAGGTGAGGGGTGCCGAATCCGCCGGCGCCACACACTCCCCTGTGTTCATTTCAGTTATAAATACCGATCTGGCCTTGCCCATTTCTTTCTTTTATTCGACCTCTGCCTTCTTACCTGGCACCTTGAAATAATTTCGGTGCGGACTATTATATTCCCTCACGTCACCGGCAAAGATCCTTTCTTCTGTTAATTTCTCGGCTATTGCCAGCAATTCACGGAACAAGTTATTCGCCTTAACGGCGCTTTGATAACTCAGCTCTGAGAGCCACTCCATTTTGTCAACCTCAAGCTCTTGTTCAAGAGCTGCACGGTGAAAAAGATAGAGACCGTCTGTGGCTTGGCCGATTTGCTCAAAAAAATCGTTAGAAATTCGATGAATGCTTTTAGAAATCTCAGATTCCATCAGCTCACCTCCTGGGTCGGTGCCGCTCCGTCTGTAGTTTTCACACCATGATCAACGGCCAATGACATTAGACGCTTAAACAGGACTTGGCACTCATCAACCCTGTTTATGGTATTAAGTAATAGCGGTCGGATCTTCTCACCGTCTAAGTCCCATGTGTCATCAGATTGGGCGAATTTATGCAGCATGTAAAGAATTCCGTCGATGATCTCCATGTTTATTCCGCATGTTAATTCAA
>JADFXK010000596.1:1810-2200 GCA_015233625.1 Deltaproteobacteria bacterium
AGGCACGCCTCCTCAATCCGGCGGTCCAATTTTTCTGGAAATGAAAATAGCCAATCTCGCGGGTGGCTGTCCGTTAGTGGGTTAACTTCTACGCAGGGCCAGATTTACACAGGTGGGGTGAGGATGTCAAGATTTATTCCGGGGGGCCGGGCCTGCCGGATAAGAGAAGAAATAAACGGTCGGCGGCCCCCCTGTTCAAATTCAGAGGGGCGTGATTATTGGCGGAATGCTTGTCTGGTAAGGGGTTCAATTTTGGTTTATTGGGTTAATGGGAGTAAAAAGTCAGACACCTCCGGCAAAGCCGGAGGCTTGAATATGTGAACCGCTCAAAGCGGTTGAAAACCGTGAGCCACCTAAAGGTGGCCACTATCCAAACAAATTGAGTTGATC
>JADFXK010000597.1:0-1730 GCA_015233625.1 Deltaproteobacteria bacterium
CTATCCGAAAGGCGATAAAGCTGACTAAGCCGGCTATCAGGAGGGACATGATCAGTCGGCCGAGCCGGCGGATGGAGACCTTCGGAGCGCCGGCGGGTTGGGACCAGGTTCGAGAGGAATAGGCGACAACCAGGATGAGGAGGAAGAAGAAAGGGAATATGGATGTCTTACAAGCCAGGGCCAACCCGCCGAAAAAGGCGGCCGCGGCCAGCCAGTAGAATCTGTGGCCGACCTGTAACCTGGCCAGGCAGACCAGAGCGGCCATAACGAAGAAGTTGGCAAAGGGGTCGACGGTGAAGAAATGGGCGAGCTGAACAGGCAGGACTGAGGCGGCATAAAAAGCGGCAGCCAACACGGCCAGGCGCTTATCCCGGTATAAGGTCACGGCCAAAAAAAAGACCAGCAAAATCGTCCCGAGGTCGAGCAGGGCGCTGATGGTTCGGCCGACCAGATGGACCCGGTCATAACCGGTCTTCCCCACGGCAATGGACGCGGCCTTGACCATGGTCGTCGGCAACGTGCCATAGGCAAAGAAAGCGTGTCCCACATTGCGCGGGTTTAAAGGGGAACGGGCTTCGTCGAAGTAGTCTTTGAGATGAGACGGCCACCTCAACGAAGTCTCGACTATGGCCAGGAATCGTTCGTCGGCGTGAAGGTGATGCCCCTGATCCCAATCTAGACCACTCAGCCGGAAGACCGCCCCCAGGACTAGAACCAAGGCTAAGGCAATGATGGTTTTTTTCATAGGGTGATTATTCGGGCTACATCCCGGTCAGAGTGGGCGGTAATCGTATTCAGCGTCCGGAGTTCTGTCTGTCTTAACAAACAAATCTCAAAGGGCGCTGAGGCTTCGGCGAGCACATCCGGGATGGGGAATTGCCAGATGGCCTATAATATACTTTGAACGGCCATAATTGTCCCTTTTGTGTTCCAACCCAGGGTGGCGCTTCGCTGACCCTGGGCTAGATTGTTTTTCCCCTTCGGGGAAAGGGACTTAACAACTGGACGGGGTGATTTATGTTTAAGAGGTATTTTCGAGGCCAGCCTCACCCTTGACCAAGCAACCGCCTAATACCCCGGAGGGGTTACCCAATCCAGCCCAGCCCAGGGTCAGCGAAGCGCCACCCTGGGTAAAACGCACCCCAAAGCGCCAACTGTAACCGGGCCGAGTATAATAAGAATAGGTGCTCCGCCGGGCCTTCCCGGCTATCATCAACTGGTATGGGGGGTCTGAGCATTACCGGCCTTACAAAGGATACCGTCAGTGGCCCCAGTCTCACAATTGCCCACAGTAGAACCTCCACCACAGTTCTCCTGATAAGCTGCAGTAGTCCCATCATAACAAACAGAATGGACGCCGGTGTTGGAACTGCCGAGGCCGCAAGCGGAAGTGGCGGTGCCGCCAGCAGTGCAAATGGACCCAGGGACGGAATTGGGATTAGTGCCGTTGCTGCAAGTCCCGCTATAGGCGGAACCGCTACCGCAACCTGTCCCGGCTGCGAACCCAAGGGTGCATGCGCCTGCAGAATACGCCCCACCGGTATTACAGCTATCTGCCCCAATGCCGGTTAATCCCTCCAGACTCAAATCGATGACATCCGGTTTAACATAAGGTTTCTTTCCCATAATCATTTGCTCCTCTTATTTGTCCCAATCGAGACCACTCAGCCGGAAGACCGCCCCCAGGACTGGAACCAAGGCTAAGGTAATGATGGTTTTTTTCATAGGGT
>JADFXK010000597.1:1768-2178 GCA_015233625.1 Deltaproteobacteria bacterium
ATCTAATTGTATCGGTCTTGAAAAGCGAGCATAAGAGGACATGGAGGTTTGGTCGAGAACGCCAGGGGAATGGGAGAACGGCGAATTATCTTGGGACTAATATACCCGGATAAATCGCCGTGTTCAACTATTTCCCCGCGTGAATCAGGTTAATCTGTAAGGCAAGGTTTCAAATCTGAGCGACCCTAAGTATGCTCCATTAAAATTCCTGAAATTCTGCATCATTCATGGGAATGGCGAATTCAGGGCGAACTTTTCGGACTCCACTCCTCTTGATTGCTTTTAATTTTTTCACCTTACCATTTTCATCATTGAATTTCAAGTGCCGAATAGGCGTCTTTGATTCCTGGGCTGTTGGTTTTTGTTCCGGTTGTTGTCCTTTTCCACTAACCAGAATGGCCAACTCCATG
>JADFXK010000598.1 GCA_015233625.1 Deltaproteobacteria bacterium
ACCAGTCGGGTCTATCCCGGTTAAGGTTATCCTGGAATGAGAAGAGTTCGTTCTGCTCGCTGAATGGCCGCCACGGCTTCGTTAATAATTTGTAAACTCCAGACGCTGGGCAACTGGTTTTCGCCCATCTCGGCCAAAATGACCATGTTATTGGATATCACCCTCCAGCCCATGATCCCGACCACCAGGGTGATCATGGCCACCAAAACAAAACCGCCAATCAACTTGACACTGAGACTGATGTTCTTCATTCCGTTCATCCTCCATGGCAAAAATGATCATTTCAATAATCTCGAATTGTGTCAGTCATGTGACTAAGGTCGGATTTCGCCGGCAAGATATCCGCTTTTCGACTATCTGTAAAGAAAATTCTTTATTATTTTCCTAGGAAATCTTCAGGGTAGTATAGAGAAGATCATGAAAGGCGTCGTGGATAAATTTAAGGTGGGATATCGGGCTATTGAACTGATGCCAGGTAATCTTTCTTGGACCGGGGAGACGGAGGGAAACTGTGGAAAGGAACTACTCAGTTACCATTACATGGAATTAATTATTTTGTTCTTCCCAGGCCGGATCAATTCCAGCCTGGGCTATCGACTAGAAATCCTTAAAATCACCATCATCCATTGGAATCACGCGTTCGGGGCGGACTTCTCTGCCGGCACCGTCTTTAATCCTTTTAATTTCCCAGACCATGGCATCCGCATGGTGGTCACGGAGCTGCCGGGCCGGAGCGGCTGGTTCTGCTCGCCGTTGATTCGTTTCCGAGGTGTGTCCTTTCCCGCCCACCAAAGCCATTAATTCCATGACGTAATTCTTCAATTGGACGGCCTGGGCATTTAACTCTTCTGAAGCCGAAGCGGATTCCTCAGCGGTGGAAGCGTTTTGCTGGGTGACTTTTTCTACCTCCGATATGGCCCGATTTGATTGTTCGATTCCTTGAGCCTGTTCCCTAGAGGCCGCGGCGATTTCCCCCACCAGGTCGGCGACTTTAGTGGCACTATCAGCGACCTGGCCAAAGGCCTGGCTGGTTACGGAGACCAAGGCGGTCCCATCTTTGACTTTCTTGCCCGTGTCATCAATCAGGCTAGAGGTACTCTTGGCCGCCTCAGCCGCTCGCATGGCCAGATTTCTGACCTCATTGGCCACCACCGCAAACCCGGCTCCGGCCTCGCCGGCTCTGGCTGCCTCCACCGCGGCGTTAAGGGCCAGCAAATTGGTCTGGAAGGCAATCTCATCGATGGTCTTGATGATCTTTGAGGTCTCCTCACTGGCCTTGGAGATTTCATTCATGGAGTTGGTCAACCGGGTCATGGAATCACCGGCGGTAATCGTGACGTCCTTCGCTGCGTTGGCCAGGCCGTCGGCCTGGTTGGCGTTATCGGCGTTTTGTTTGGTCATCGAGGCCAGTTCCTCCATGGAGGAAGATGTTTCTTCCACGGCTGCGGCTTGTTCAGAAGATCCTTCCGCCAATGACTGGCTGGCCGCCGCAACCTGATGGGAAGCCGCCGCGACTTGATCAGAGGCGTTGGTCAGCCCCACGACAATTTGATTGATCGTCCGGGTCGTTTTCCTGACGATCACAATGGCCAGGGTCAGGCCGAAGAGAATGCCGAGTCCCCCGACCAGGGCCAATGTCCAAATGGACTTATGCACTCTGCTTCGGCAGAGAGTTTGGTCTTCCTCCATCTCGGATTTAAACTGATCCCGCAGCTTGCCCAGGTCGGCATCACAAGCCTGCATCAGTTTTGCTTTCTCATTTAGGGACAGAGAGGTGCCCTTAGCATTGCTGTTGGTCCGGGATAAGGGAATGAATTGTTGGTAGGCTTTTTGAAACTCATCATACCGGGCCGCGGCCGTATCAATGTATTGTTGTCCTTTGCCCGAAGCCTTGAGCGTCGCCATAGCCTGGTCGAGATTCTTTTGGAGGTCTTTATTCCCGGCCTCAATGGCATCCTTATCGGACTCTTTTTCAGCATCACTGTGGAGAGGCAGGTTAGAATGCCAGGTGGTCAGCCAGGTAATGGACTCCTCGGCCAGTTTGATCGGGGTATTGATGGTGAGACAAGATCACCTGCCAACTCAGATCATCTGCCAAAAGATAGCAGGCATCATCCAGAGGTTTTATCAGAATGTGCCTGCCGTTAGCGTTTTCGGCTTTTA
>JADFXK010000599.1 GCA_015233625.1 Deltaproteobacteria bacterium
TCACCGACAACTTGACCGGCCTGATCTGGCTGAAAAACCCCAATTGCTTCGAAGCCAAATTTTGGTCCGACGCTTTGGCTGCCGCCAACCGATTAGCCAGTGGAAGTTGCGGGTTGTCTGACGGTTCCCACGCCGGGGATTGGCGTTTGCCCAATATTACTGAGTTGTTCAGTTTGACTGGCAATCAATATAGTCCGGCCCTGCCGGCAGGTCATCCCTTTACCGGCGTCCAGTCGAGCAGCTACTGGTCGAGTACTACGTACGCCGGCTATACGGACCACGCCTGGGTCGTCGATATGCTCTTCGGCGACCTCGGCAACGTCAATAAGGCGGACTACGTCCTCAATCTGCCGGTCTACGCCTACATTTGGCCCGTGCGTGGCGGACAATAGTCGATGATTTGATTATTTGGCCATTTGGTTATTAAGGGGAGCTATCAATGATGTTTTCGACAAAGGTGGTGACCCGCTACCGGGAGCTTAAACAGCAAGCTCCGGATTGCATCCTGCTCATGCAGGTCGGGGCATTTATGCAGGTGATGGATGAGGATGCCAGACAGGTAAATGAAGTCACCGGCCTCAAGCTCCAATTGGGTGGTGAAGTCGATACCCCGATCATTTTGGGTGGATTTCCGGTATCCGGATTGGATGCCTACGTGGGCAAGCTGGCCCGCTCCGGACGCTCCGTGGCCATCGCCATGCAGGCCGGGGATAAGGAACGGCATATTGGTGAAAGGGTCATGACCGGGGCGCTTGCCTGAATTGTGCTTACGACGACTTTTGAACTCTGATTACGCCGGTTAGGTATGATTACGCAGATTAACACCCGGAAGCATCAGGCTTAATCAAAAAAAAATCAATGAAATCGCAGTTCAAAACCTAAACTTAGGAACCAAACCACCAGGGGGTGAACCAATGCCAAGCCACCGAACCATCACAACTCTATTCGCCATGCTTATCCTGTTCTGCTACCTCCCCGACGCCTGGGGGGGGACGATCAACCTGCCCAAAACCGGCCAAACCACCTGTTACCGTTCAACCGGCGGTATTATAGCTTGCACCAATACCGGTCAGGATGGGGATAAACAGGCCGGCGTCCTCTGGCCCAGTCCACGGTTTAACGATAACGGCAACGGGACCGTCTACGATAACCTGACCGGCCTGATCTGGCTGAAAAACGCCAATTGCTTCGGAGCCAAAACGTGGACCGACTCCCTGCCTGCCGCCAATGGTCTGGCCAACGGGAGCTGCGGCCTGACCGACGGTTCTCAAGTCAGAGATTGGCGTTTACCCAGTCGAAAGGAACTCCGGAGTTTAATAGATCATAGGAATTACTCCCCGGCGCTACCTACGGGGCATCCCTTTATCGGCGTCCAGTCGTTCTACTACTGGTCGAGTACTACGAACGCCGACTCTACGAGCAACGCGTGGATCGTCTATACGCCCGGCGGCCACGTCATCAGCACCTATAAGACGTCCACTTACTACGTTTGGCCCGTGCGTGGCGGACAATCTGGGTCATTAGGTCCTTGCGGATCATTAGGTAATCCCAATATCAGCGGGATGTTGCGGGGTGTCGTGTATGATTCCGACGAAAACCCGGTAACTGGTGCTACGGTCAGCGTTTATAACTATCCAACTCAACCTACGCCGATAATGCAAATACAGTCTTTGGCGTTCGGCGTGTATAACACGGGAGTTATTCCATCAAGTAATTATTATGTTAAAGCGACGAAAGACGGCCTGTCCAGTCCTATGACTTGGGTGTCGGTCTGTACGTTCAAGACACTGGACCTGACCCTTCGTTCCGGCAAACCGGTATTGTTGTTTGTGCCCGGCGGCATGGGCTCAACCAGCGGACAGAGCAGTGACCTGTATCCCAAATTGCCGGGTCGAATGGGCGTGGCGGGAGGAAATCTTAAGGTGTTGGATCCGGATTTCGGGCGAAAGTCATTTAAGTGTACTGTTGCCGATGATCCGGGAGATTCCTTCTTTGCCACGTCCTGCACGTTTGTGCCTCATACGGAACTCGGGATAAAAGCGTTCCTTGAGCTTTTCAAGAAGGATTATGATGTGGTAAAAGTTCCGTACGATTGGAGAATGTCTATCGACGACAGCTCCTCGACTTATCTTAAAGATGTTATCAACGGAGTAAGGGA
>JADFXK010000059.1 GCA_015233625.1 Deltaproteobacteria bacterium
GTCATCCTTTCCCCAGACAGAATCGAAAAAGGCGTCCTCTTCTTCTTTGGTGCAGCAGATGGTCCCTTTGGATTGACCGGACCAATAAGCCTTTGATCGGCGCTCTACTTCCGCTACAAACTCCGGCCGGAATCTTTCTTCAGGCGGGTATTCGGAATCGTCCTCATCCTCAGACTTGATGGTAATTGTAAACATTTCGTCAGGATACCCGCCAACTTTTTCCAGCAGGCCGGCCGGTAGCTCACTTCCTTTGACGTGTTCGATGGTTGCCGTTGACATCGTTTTCAAAGCCTCCATGAAGAATGTAAAATCTATGGATAGGTTATCAGAAACACATCAAAAAGGCAACAAAATGATTTTGCTGCACGGAAAATCATCCCATTTCATTATTTGAAACCTACATTTAGTAGATGCCGAATGAAGTCGTGATATTTTCCTCCTCGAAATATCCCTGTATTTTTGCCAAAATTAATTTGTTGAATTTGTGCCCCAAAACGGTTATTCTGGGCCAAGTAACCCGTCGTAAACGAACGCCGGATGTCAGAGCTAAACCTGGGAGAAGCCGGTAGTAAAACCGGGCCGGCCGGAACATCCTTAAAAAACACCAGACATGGGTGAGACATCTTTCAAACCAATATTGATGGGAGTCTTCACGGATAAGGTGGATATAATGAATACGGGATTGGAGGCCATCAGGCCGGAATCTCTGCGGTGTGAAATTATCACCATCGGGAGTGAACTGTTGTTGGGGCAGATTGTTGACACCAACACCGTTTACCTGGCCAAGGAACTGGGCCGGATCGGGCTGGCCGTAGGATTTCGGACGGCAGTGGGCGACCATCTGGAGGATATTGAACTGGCCATCAAGCAGGCCCTGACCCGAAGCGACCTGGTCATCACCACCGGCGGACTGGGACCGACCGAGGACGACCTGACCCGCCAGGCGGTCGCCCAGGCCGCGGGGGTGGAACTGGTCTACAATCAGGCCCTGATGAATGATATCGAGGTATTTTTCCAGAGAGTCGGCTACCGGATGCCGGAGAACAACCGCCGCCAGGCCTATGTCCCGGCCGGGAGCACCCCGTTTCCTAATCCGGTGGGAACCGCGCCCATATTTATCCTGGAGAAGGATCACCGGCCGATTATCAGCCTGCCCGGTGTCCCGCGTGAGATAAAGCATCTTTGGCCCAGCGCTGTCGTTCCCTGGATTAAGGCCAGGTTTGGTTTGCATGACCAGATGATCACCTACCGGGTGTTACGGGTGGTCGGACTGGGCGAGAGCGCCGTGGATAAAGCCATTGGCGACCTGATGAAGGAAGGGAGCAATCCGGAAGTGGGGCTGTTAGCCTCGCTGGGGGATATCAAGATCAGGATTACCGCCAACGCGGACAATGCCGAGGCAGTTCAGGCCTTGATTGCCCCGATGGAAACCGAGATCAGGTCGCGGCTTAAGGAAAACATATACGGCGTCGGTGAAGACACCCTGGAAGAAGTAGTTGACGGCCTGTTGCGGGAACGCGGCTTGACCCTGGCTGTCCTGGAGACCTTTTCCGGTGGTGCGGCCGCAACCAAGCTCTGGCAACTCCCTTCCAGACGGGTGGTGACCAGCCTGGTCATTCAGGATAAGGGACGGCTGGCCGAGGGGCTGGGTCAGGCAGACCTGAAATCGGGCCCGGCCGTAACCAGGGCTATGGCCAAGAAAATCAGAGACATCTATGGGGCCTCAGTCGGGTTGGTCATCCTGGGTTTTATCGAAGACAAGGGTCAGATTCCCGAGGTGGTCGGAAACGTGGCCGTAGTCGGCCAGGGCTGGGAGAAGGATTTCACCTGGCGGATGGGCGGTGACAGGCCCATGCTCCAGCAACGGGCAGCCATTATCGGGCTGAATACACTGCGTCTGGGCTTGCTTGGTCAGGCCGAATCTTGAACTAACCCAACCTGAGTCCGACGAGTTAGCCATGTGATTGGAAGACCGTGGTTGACGGACTAAAATTTGATCCACAGATTACACCGAGTTGCGCAGATTCAAGAAAGCCTAACCGCAGGCGCCTGTGAGTCTCATCCATCTGCGTTCATCTGCGAAATCTGCGGTTAAGTTCTTCAGTTGACTCTTTCCCGGCGGTGCCCGTTTATGGAGCCATACAATCTGGTTAGTTTTTTGGGGATGTTCGCCTTACTGGGCATCGCCTGGTTAATGTCGGCCCATAGACGGACCATGAACTGGTGGGTGATTATCTGCGGGACTTGCCTCCAGTTGACTTTTGGGCTATTTATATTTGTGCTCCCCGGCGGGTCCGAACTGTTCCTGTGGCTGAACAAGGTGGTGATCAAGGTGCTGAATTGCGCCACAGCCGGGACGCAGTTTTTGTTCGGTCGCCTGGCTCTCCCCCCAGGGGAAACCGATTCCACCGGTCAGACCTCCATCGGCTTTATCCTGGCCTTTCAAGCCCTGCCGACCATGATCTTTTTCGGTGCCCTTATGGCTGGGTTGTACTATCTAAAAATCATGCCGGTCATCGTCAAGGGTTTCGCCCAGGTTTTCAGCCGGATTATGCGGATCAGCGGAGCGGAAGCCTTGTCGGTCTCAAGTAACCGATTTGTCGGAGTTGAAGCCTACCTGGCGATCAAGCCTTACTTAGACGGGATGACCCGGTCGGAATTGCATACCATCCTGGCCGCGGGGATGGCCACCATCGCCTCCAACGTCTTGGCCTTTTATGTGTTCATGCTGCAACATGTCTTTCCCGCGGTGGCCGGTCATTTAATTTCCGCGACCATCATTTCCGCCCCGGCCGCCGTGGTGATTTCCAAAATCATCCTCCCCGAAACCGACAAACCCGCCACCCTGGGCATCGACATCGAACCCTATCACCCGGATGATGCCAATTTTGTCGATTCCTTGATCAATGGGAGCAATGCCGGACTCCAATTGGTCATCGGGATTATGGCCCTGTTGATCTCCTTTCTGGGGATGCTGTCTCTCCTGGACCTCATTTTGGGCGGGGTCGGAGGCTGGGTTAATTCGCTGGTCGGGAGCAATTTTATCTGGTCGTTCAAGAATATCTTAGGTTATATCTTTTATCCCTTCTCTCTGATCATCGGGATCCCTCCAGAAGATGCCATGACGGCCGCCAAATTGATTGGAGAACGGTTGATCGTCACCGAAGTGGTGGCCTATCAAGATCTGGCCGTGGTGATGAAAAATCATGCGTTTGTTCACCAAAGATCGATCGTGGTGACCACTTACGCCTTGTGCGGATTTGCCCATGTCGCTTCCATGGCCATCTTTGTCGGGGGGTTAGCCGCCTTGGCCCCTAAACGCCGGTCGGAACTTGCCGCCTTGGGTCCCCGGGCGCTGCTGTCCGCCACTTTAGCCTGCCTCCTCACCGGCGCGGTGGCCGGCACCTTTTACTCATCCAAGTCGATACTCCTAGGCAGGTAGGAAGGCCGCTCAAGGTCAATGGATTACGGGCTGTTGTCAGGAGAATAAATTAAAGAGGAACAATATATTTGCCAAGCAGAAGGCCAGAAGCCTTTTTGAGATTGACTTTTTTTCTTAACCGGGATAACGGAACTTCACTTCTAATGACGAGACGCAGACCAACAACTTAAAGCCCCCAAAAAGGACGTCCCGTGCAAGTTTTCTTAAACATTCTGCCGATGTTCCTGGTGATTGCCCTGGGTTGCGGATGTCGGAAGATCGGTTTTCTGCCCAGAGCGTTTATCGGCCCGGCCAATAAGATGGTCTATTACATGGCCATTCCGTCTCTCCTCTTCCTGGAAATCGCCAGGGCGCCTTTTGGTCAAGCCTTTCAGCTTAAATCCGTCTGGGTTGCGTTAGCCGCCATTATGGTCACCTGGCTGTTCTGCTCGACCGTGGCCGAACGTTACTACGCCGGGGAGGGCAGGGAAAAGACGATGGCCACCTTTATCCAGTGCTGCGTTCATAGTAATGTGGGCTACATTGGATTGGCCGGGGCCTACTATGCCTTGCAGGACGAAGGCCTGATCGAAGCCGGACTCCTGAGTGGTTTAGTCATCTTGATGCAAAATATTATGTCCGTCCTGGTGCTGGCTTACCATGGAAAAAGAGGCGGAGATGAACTGGGGGAGGAACCGGCCAATAGCTGGTGGCCGCCTGTGGCCTCGGTCATCCTTAATCCTCTGGTTCTATCCGTCGTAGCCGGAATGCTGTACTCTTATCTGGGCTGGACTTTACCTCAGTTTGTGTTTAATACCTTGAAGATCATCGCTAATATGGCCTTGCCGCTGGCCCTGCTGCTCATCGGGACGACCTTGTCGTTTTCATCGGCGACCTTCGGAATTAAGCCGTTACTCCGGATTTCATTCTATAAGCTGATATTTCTCCCTGGCATAGCCGTCCTGGCCTTGACCTTCATCGGGGCTTCCTCATTGACCAAAACTGTGGCCGCATTGATTCTGGGCGCCCCTTCGGCCACCGTGGCCACCATCATGGCCAGGGAATTAGGCGGAGACGTGGCTTTTGCCTCTGCGGCCATCTCCACCACCACTTTCTTCTCGGCCTTCACCATGGCCTTTTGGATTACCTTGCTCAGCTTCTAATTATCGGCACAATAAGGCGAATCATAACCGTATAAAGAAAAAGAGAACCACATGAGGATACGGCGAGAGAACAAAACATGGAGCCTTTTCACCGTTTGAACATATTGATTTGTCAGAAAAACCTTTATCAGAACAATTTCCTTGACATTATTCTTTGGCTTAGGTATTAATGCAAAAGATTTTTTGACGAAGGGAGGTGAAACGCGGAGATGAAAAAAAGTGTTATCGCTTTCTTAACCATCATGGTCTTTGTAGCCGGGATGTTAATGTTTAGTATGGCCATGGCGCAACAGGCTCAGCCGGATAAAACAAATCTCAACACTATACAAAAGACCAAGCCGGGTGTCCCATTTGATCACAAGAAACACACTACCGAATATAAGGTCAAGTGCGACAAATGTCACCATGTCTACAAAGACGGCAAGAATGTCTATAAAGAAGGTGACCCGGTCCAAAAATGCGGAGCCTGCCACACCGACAAGATGGAAGGCAAGAAGCTGAAACTCCAAAACGCCTACCACAAGAATTGCAAAGACTGTCACAAAGAGGCGAATAAGGGCCCCTTCCAGAAATGTGAAGACTGCCACAAGCAATAATCACATTAAGGGAACTCCGTTTCCTCTGGCTTTGTAACACAAAGCGCCGCCCCTAAAATATCCCAGGGTGCGGCGCTTCTCTATTTTGAGGGACGTCATTCCTATCCCTTGTCGCCCAGTAGCTCTCGGACAGCTCCGAGCATCTCTTTTCGTTCCACCGGCTTGGTCAAGATCCTTTGGGCCCCCAACTTCTGGGCCATTAACAAATAATTCTTTGGCGCGACCTGGCCTCCCCCCGATAGGGCAATAATTTTTACGTCTGAAAACTCTCGCTTAAGCCCCAGGATCGTCTCCAAGCCGTCTTTTTCTGGCATCAGGATGTCGGTGATGACCAGATCAGCCGGGAATTCGCGATAGCATTTGATGGCCTTACCTCCATCCGCGGCTTCGGAAACCTGGTGGCCC
Source organism: Deltaproteobacteria bacterium (assembly GCA_015233625.1). Lineage (GTDB taxonomy): Bacteria > Desulfobacterota > JADFXK01 > JADFXK01 > JADFXK01 > JADFXK01. Next base: position 5,586 of record JADFXK010000059.1, read on the forward strand.
TCCCGTTCAAGCATCTGGCGAAGCATGTCCCGAACCTGGGTATCGTCGTCAACTATAAGAATATGCGCCATGTCTCATTTCCCCTTATCTTGATCCAGAACCCGCCTGACGGCCTCAGCCAGCCTATCCTTGACCACAGGTTTTGTCAAGCACTCCCGAATAGCCGTGCCCATGACGGTTTCATCTACTGATTCCGTATCAAATCCCGTGCATAGGATGATTGGAATATCCGGCCTTATCTCCAAGAGCTGGCGAGATAACCTGTCTCCCCTCAAATGGGGCATGGTCAAGTCCGTAATGACTAAATCAAACACTTCGGGCGCAGTGCGAAACATTTCCAGCGCCTCTAGACTGTCGGTCAAGGCCGTCACGTGGTAACCCAGAGCTTCCAACATCAATTGAATGACTGCGGCCACATCCCTTTCATCGTCAACCACCAAGACGGACTCCTGGTTGGTTAAATGGGGCGACACCGGTTCAGGTTCATGAACCGCGGCCGGGCCCAGAACGATGGGCAAGTAGATCTGAAATGTCGTTCCCGCTTCAAGCCGGCTGGTCAGATCGATGGCCCCGCCGTAGCTATGGACTATTCCATGGACCATGGAGAGGCCCAGACCGGTCCCCTCCTCCAGGGCCTTAGTCGTGAAATATGGGTCAAAAATCCTCTCCATAACGTGCGGTTCCATCCCGCACCCGGTATCACTGACGGTCAGCCGGATATATTTCCCAGGGCTGACATTAAGCCTGATCGCGTCCTGAGGGGAGTCAAAATCAATCTCTCGCATGTCCACTTTCAATATCCCACCGTGCTGGGCCATAGCCTGGGAGGCGTTAATACACAAATTCATAATTATCTGATGGATCTGAGTGGCATCCGCCCTGACCGGTCCACCGATCGGATCAATATCGGCCTGAATTTCAATAGTTGTCGGTAATGACGCCCGAAGAAGTTTCAGTGATTCCTTGACCAGGGGTTGCAGGGCCAAAGGCTCCAGGACATGATCGGTTTGCCGACTAAAGGTTAGAATCTGCCGAACCAGATCCTTAGCCCGATTGGCCGCTTTCAAGATGGCTTCCAAATTGCGATGGGCCTGGCTTCCCACGGTCACATCGTCCATGGTCATCTCAGAATAACCCATAATCGGAAACAGAATGTTGTTAAAATCATGCGCTATGCCGCCGGCCAGCGTCCCGATAGCTTGAATCTTTTGGGCTTGCCGAATCTGGGCCTCGAGGCGTTTCATTTTGTTTTCCTGCTCCAGATTGTACAGCGCATACGAAATATCCGCCACCAACTCTCCAAACAGTTCCTGTTCCTCGGAGTCAAAGACGAAGCCGGTGGGTAAAGACACGGCCAGGGCGCCATAGACCACTCCATCGTGGTTTAACCGGGAAGTCATGACCCCGCATGAGCCACACTCGGCGGGCAACGGGCAGCCTTGGCATCGATCGGCCGGATGAAGAACCAGCACTCCGGGCTGACTGAGAGCGAACAAGACACAGTCGGGAAACCGCCCCCCCTCCAAACACTCAGCCATTGGAAGACAATCTGGATCAAAACCCGCCTGGACTGCGGCCAGAAGACTTCCCCGCTCGTCGGTCAGAACAATCCAGGCAAAAGTATATCCCCGATTTTTAACCAAGACGTCACAAGCATTGGCGATCAGTCTATCTCGGTCTTTTTCCCTGGTGATCAACTGGCTGACGCTGCGAACAGACCGCAAAATATTATTTAAGTGCTTTATCTTCGCTTCAGATTCTTTGCGCTCGGTGATATCGAAGTATGTCCCGACGATCCGGAGGGCCCGGCCATTGGCCTCCCTTTCCACTACCCTACCCCGGCCCAGAATCCAGCGCCATTCACCGGATTTCGTCTTCAGCCTGAATTCAGATTCATAATTCGACGCGCCGTGGATGCAGGATTCCAGTTTTTGGATCGCCTCCTCCCTGTCCTCAGGATGAAGCCAGGAGGTCAAAGTGTCATAGGATGGGGGTACCTCATCCGGCGCGTATCCCAGCATGGAATAATAACGGGGACTAAAGTAGGCTTCACCCGTCTTCGGGTTCCAATCCCACACCCCATCCCTGGTCGCCTCCAAAGCCAGCATGAAGCGCTCTTCGCTGCGGCGCAATGCCTCTTGAGCCAATTTGTGGTCGGTGATGTTCTGGCCGAGCATCAATGCCCCTGTAATTTCACCAGATTCAGATCTGATCGGACCAAATGTGATTCGGACGAATAAATCCTTCCCCCGAACCTTGAATACGTGTTCGGATTCAACCCGCTCGCCCTTTAATGCCCGCTGATACAGCTCCTCCCATTTTAGAGCCTCGTCTGGGGGAAGGAGCATATTGGCCTGCATTCCTTCCCGCAATTCTACCCCGGTAATTTCGCGAAAACGACGACTAAACGTGGCATTGAAATCTCGATAACATAAATCCCGATCCAATGACCAGATGGCCAATGGAGCACTGTCGATGATGGCATTGAGCCGGGCCTGTTTATCGGCCAAAACCCGTTGGGCCATCTTTAACTCGGTAATATCACTGGATGCGGACAGAATGCAAGGCTCGCCTTGATAGGTGATGGGCACGGCAAAGACCAGCCTCTCTATGTTTCTCCCAGACCTATCCCGGGAAGTCACCTCATAGTTGCGCACTTCACCATCATCTTGCAGCCTCCGAACAAAATCCTCCCGGTCCTTAGGCTCTTGATAAATGCCCAGCTCTAACGAAGTGTTGCCCAACGCCTCATCGCGGGTGTATCCCGAGATGCGTTCAAAAGCCTCGTTTACTTCCAGGTAGCGCCCTTCCTGCAGCGTAGTGATGACTATCATGGCGGGGGTTTGCCGGAATACGGCGGCCAGCCGCTGTTCGGACTCGCGATAGGCCTCTTCCGCCTTCTTACGGGCCGTAATATCGGTCAAAATCCCCACCGAACCGATAACTTGCCCCCGGTTATCCGTCCAGGGAAAGGAATGATCGGCCAGCCACTTCATTTCGCCGGACTTAGTCTCGATCAAGTAATCCGCAAAATACTCCCCAACCTGGCCCGAAATTCGGTATTGCATGATCAGTTCCACCGGGGCGTCGCCCTCACCCGGAATATTCACCTTCTTGACCAGCCTGGAAAAAGAGATCGTATTTATTTCCGCCGGAGTGTATCCGGTTAAGGTCTCGATGCCCGGGCTAATATAATCATAAGTCATGGAATCATAGCGCAACTGATAAAGAGCATCGCCGGTGGTCTCGGCCAAAAAACGAAATCTTTCCTCCGTTTCCCGCAACCGCCGTTCCATCTTCTTTCGATATAGGGCTATTTCGATGGCGGCCTTAAGTTCTCTAAGATGGAAGGGCTTTATCAGATAACCCAATGGTTCCACTTGCTTGGCCCGGTCTATCAACTCATCATCGGAGAACGCGGTCAGGAATAACACCGGGATATCGAATTTGTTCTTAATAATTTCGGCAGCCCCTATGCCATCTAAAACACCGGGCATAACAATGTCAAGCAAGACCAGGTCCGGCATCAGTGCTTCAGCCAGCTTTACCCCTTCGGTTCCGGAAGAAGCGGTCCCAGCCACATCGTAGTCCAGGCGCAGCAATATCCTCTTGTAAAGGTCAACAGCGCTGGGGCTGTCATCAACAATCAAAATCCTGGCCATGGGGATCCATTTCTTAACGGCTTAGCCTGCGAAACCGGCAATGGCAGCCTAGTGTTTATGTCCGCACCGGGTTATTCAGTTTTAACGCCTTGTCCCGTCTTGACATCTTTAAGTCCCAATGAGTTGATGATCCGCTCTGCGTCCTCATTCGGGTTGGCACCGGTCGATTCAATCTCCAAATCCAGATAGCGCTGGGGAAGGTCACTTTTCATGTCCAAAACTTGAGCCAGACCGGAGGGCCATGGACTGCCCCGACCTCTCGACACCAGCTTCTCTAAAACAGCTTGAGCAGCCGTCGCGATAAAGACGACATAGCCTTTCTTCTTGAACAACGCCAGGTTATTATCTTCTGATCCGACGCTCTGGCCTACGGAGATAACCGCGTCCTGACGACTCTGGGCCAGAGAGCGAACCCTCTTGTTCTGTCGGCGGCAAAATTCGGTCCAACCCCATTGGGCCACCAAATGGGACACCGGTGAGCTATTTTCTTGGGCCAGGAGCCGATTGGCATCTATAAACGGCCAACTCAATTTTTGGGCCAGGTTTTCACCTATCTGGACACGATTGGCTTCATGGTCACCAATCAACCATATTTTCATTCTATTCCCTTTTAATACTCGCCCGAATATGAATTGGTCATGTGTTCTAAGGGACATCCCTGACAGCGGGGCTTAGGCCGGCAATAGAGATTGCCCGTCCTTACGAACAATCCATGAAATTCATTAAACAATTCGGCATCATCCGGCAGGTGGTTCATGAACATATCCCTTATTTCATCGTATCCGTCATCCTCGGAGACCAGCCCATGGCGAACCAATATCCGTCGGGTGTAGGCGTCAACCACGAAGGTTGGGAGGCCCCCCGCATATAGCAAAATTTTGTCCGCGGTCTCCGGTCCTATCCCCCTGATTCTAAGCAGGTTCTCTCTTAGCCCAGCCAACGGCCCCTGGAACAGGGCATCAAACCGCCCGCCCAAGTCGTTCATAATAAATCCAAGAAAATTCTGCAGACGCCTGGCCTTAAGATTGTAATAACCGGCCGGCTTGATCTTCTCAGCCAAGATACTTTGATCAACCTGGGCCAGGGCCTCCAATGACAGCAGGCCGCTGGTTTTCAAGTTATTTATAGCTAATATAGTATTATTCCAGGTAGTATTTTGAGTTAAGATGGCCCCCACAGCCACCTCGAAAGTCGTCTCCGCGGGCCACCAGTGCTGCTGGCCAAAGGTCTGGGCCAAGCTTTCAAAAATCTCCATTAGTATCTTATTTTTTCTCCCCATACCGGTAATCTCCTCTATCGGTCGACTATATCAAACCTGGGATATCCCGAAAAGAGAAAATAGACACCACCGCAAAAAAATCTTGTAAACCAATCGGCTATTAGCTAAAATGCAAGTCTTTGTTTCCTGGTGATTGAGTCTGGTCGATCAACTCCCATGTGGAGCTGGATCAGAGGCAAAAGGGAGACCGGCAGCCTTTTTCCGCCAGGCCTGAGCGATGGCCCCCCCACAGAAAAAGATCTTGCCTATCTTTATAGTTACCAGTCTTCAACGAATCCGAGCAACCAGGTGGTGTCACGAATGAGGATGGTCTCTGGATGGATGCTCCAACTGTTGATTAGCACCATGGTCATTCTAACGGCCACGGTTGCCCTGGCCGGCCCATGTGTTAAAGTCTATCAAGGTAGTCAGTTCTCCGGCCGCAGTCTAGAATATTGTCAAGATGTCCCAAACTTATCAACTTGGGGTAAGACAGGCCGGATAGCCTCGATCAGCTTGCCCGCCCAGGTTTCCGTCATCCTCTACGAACACCCCAATTATGCCGGTCAGGCCCTGACCCTGACCCGTGACCTGGACGACGTTGGGACCAAAGATGCCTGGTGCCAAAACGGTTTTAAGTCGCTCCGGTTGGTTCGTCCAGAAGTCCCGGTTACCTGCGTCATTATCTGCGAGGACCGCGACTATGGCGGTCGGATAGAAGAATTGTGCCATGATACCCCGGACCTGGCCAGGCTCAATTTCCAAAATATACTTTCTTCGCTTCGAATACCGGTGAATAAGGAAGCCATTCTGTATGAGCACGCTGATTATAAAGGCCGAAGCCTGCTGATCCTCGAAGACGCGCCCGCCCTGGACGTTTACGGTAACTGGTGGAATGACCGAATTTCTTCCATTAAGATTCGACCCAAGCTTAATAAGCCTTCTCAGGAAAAAGTCGTTACCGTTTTTGAACACGCCCTATATCAGGGTAGGATACTAAAATTGATCAGAGACATGCCCGATCTTTCCACCTATGGATTCAATGGACCAGATATTTCCGTCAAGATTCCGCCTGGCTGGGTGGCCCAAATATATGCCGATACCTATTATGGCGGCAGGTCGATGACTCTATCGAACGACCTACCTGACCTCTCCCGGCTGAATACCTGGAAAGATCAAGTGTCATCGGTCAGAGTCCATCGCCAGACCGGAGGTGGATCTGACAAATGACATTACGCCTAGCTCGTAGTGTGCAACCTGTCAAGATATCTAATCGTTCTAAGACATAATCCGGAACCTTTCTTTCCGCCCAGCCCCCAGTCTGCTCGTCTGAAGGAACAGTTAGAAACGATGGTCGGCCGGTTCCGGATTTAGACGGCCCCGGTCCAGTTCTCAATGATTTGACCTAGGTGCAGAGGTCCTTGATGAGCCACAATCTTTCCACCGAAACCGAGTTGGTCGGGTACTTTCCGGGCGTAGTCGGCCGCATCATCGAAGAACACGCCACCTACTATCATCAACACTGGGGGTTTGATATTTCTTTTGAAACCCAGGTTGGCCGAGAACTATCAGAGTTCATGTGCAATTTTAAAGAGGGGCGAGATGGGTTCTGGGTCGCCGGAATCAATAATAAATTCGCCGGGGCCGTGGCTATTGACGGCCGACAAACCGGCGATGCTGGGGTTCGCCTCCGCTGGTTTATCGTCTCCCCCGAATTCCAGGGACGCCGCATCGGCCTCAAACTCCTGCGCCAGGCCGTGTCTTTTTGCCGGGAAGCCGGATACAAACGGGTCTTCCTCTGGACATTCCAGGGATTGGATCAGGCCAGACGGCTGTATGAACTGGCCGGGTTCCGCCTGACTGAAGAACACGCCGTCACCCAATGGGGGACGAGCATTGTGGAACAGAAATTTGAACTTGAGATCTAAAGGACCAGTTCATGAAATTAGACTCTCTGGAGAACATGACCCAGCCGGAACTATTGAAGTACACCGAATTTCTCCTCTGGCACTATCGGGTCGTGGATTCCTTTTGGTTTATTAAAGTGGCTGAAAAATTTGATCAACCCACCGCAGAGCGGCTCAATGAACAAGTCTGGGGAAAAGTGGCCGGGATGGCCGCCAAAGACCTCATTTCCCGTTTTGATATTAAAGAAAAGGGATTACCGGGATTCGCCAGGGCCTTGAGACTTTTTCCCTGGCATCTGCTGGTCGGGTATGATATTGATGAGCAGGATGACCAGGTGATTATTTCCGTGCCTTCATGCCCCACCCAAGAGGCCCGGTTGAAGCGGGGCCTGGGGGAATATGTTTGCCAGGAGATGCACCGCCTGGAATTCACCAACTTCGCCCGGCAAATAGATGACCGGATCAGAGTGGAGTGCCTGTTTGCCCCACCTGACCCTCATCCCGCCGATATGTTTTGTAAATGGCGTTTCTATCTGGCCGGTTAGGCAGTACTTATCGTTCCCATCATGACCCCTACGATTACCTACCTCTACAATCCGCTGATTACAGCCACCGGGATGATGACTGTCCCGTTCTATTATGTCTACGCCCTGTGCCGGCGCCAACCGCTTGACTTTTTTAAACAACGGCTGGGTTTCTATCCCCCGGAGGTCAAACGAAGCCGGCGCCGTCCCAAACGGGTCTGGTTCCATGCCGTATCTGTAGGTGAAGTGGGTGTGGCCCGATGTATCGCCACGGCCCTGGTCAAGGAACATCCAGAGGTGGAACTCGTCTTGTCCTGCACCACGGAACATGGTGCGGCTTTTGCCAGGTCTGATCCGGGACCGTTTCACCACGTCATCTACTACCCGTTGGATCTTCCTTGCGCCGTGTGGCGGGCCTTTAAGGCCATCCGGCCGGACGTATATGTGGCGGTGGAGACGGAGATCTGGCCCAATCTACTCCATCGCGCCTTTAACATGGGCATCCCGGCTGTCCTGGTCAATGGCCGAATCAGCTTGCGGTCCATCGCCAGATATCGTCACATCAAATGTCTGACACGGGAATCTCTGAATCTTTTCCAGTCCATTGGAGCCATTTCCGGAGACGACGCCCAGAGACTAATCCAAATGGGGGCCGACCCAGATCGAGTCGTGATCACCGGCAACGCCAAGTACGAAAGCCTGACCACGGCCGTAGATCCTGTCAAAGCAGCCAACCTGGCCCGGCTATTAAATATCTCGGCTGATGAGACCTGGCTCGTCGCAGGGAGCACCAGAACAGGCGAGGAAGAGATAATTCTTGATGCTTACAGGCGACTTAAGCCCCAGTTCCCGCATCTGAAGCTGCTGCTGGCCCCTCGCCATATCAATCGGGCCGAAGAAGTCGCCCAACTGGTCAAATCCCAGGGGATGCCCTATCGTTTCCGGACGGAGATTAAGCCCGGCGAGGCGTCCGTTGAGGTGATTATTCTAAACACCATGGGGGAGCTGTTTTATATTTACGGCCTGGCCGCCATCGTCATTTGTGGCGGTTCTATGGTGCCCCTGGGGGGACAAAATCTGTTGGAGCCGGCCGCCTGGGGCAAGCCAGTGCTATATGGTCCATCGATGGAAGACTTTCTGGATGCCAAAATATCTTTAGAGGAAGTCGGGGCTGACGGCCAGGTCGCGACCGGCCTGGAACTAACCCAAACCCTGTCTAACTTGTTGAGCCACCCGCGGCGATTAGCTGAAAAAGGGGCTCAGGCTCAACTGGCCGTTCTTAGACAGGCCGGCGCGGCAGCCCGAAATTCCCGTCTGATTGCTGATATTCTATGACTTGCCCCAACCTGCTCAGGCAGTCGGCCGCCGAAGATTTTTTGAAAAAAACCTTGCAAATCAAAAATAAATGCTTATATTATTATAGATCTGAAGGTGAACCAACAATTCCATATCTGGCAGGAGGTCTAGAGATGCCTATTTACGAATACGTTTGTGAGAAATGCAATGGCCGGTTTGAAGCTTTTCAAAGGATGTCCGATGCCCCGATCAACTCATGTTCTGCGTGCGGCGGACCAGCCCACAAAATAATCTCTCATTCTTCATTTATTCTAAAGGGTTCCGGCTGGTACGTCACAGATTATGGGAAAGGGACCTCTGCTGCAAGTAAAACCACCGACGCCGCCTGCACCCCTTCCAAAGAAGCCAGCGCCAAGACGGACAGTCCCGCCAAGTGCGAAACTGCGACCGCAAGCGATTAACTTCCTAAGTTAAAGTCATCTTGATACTTCAATCGGGACCAGGTCTTGACAGTCTCCGCGCTCACGGCACCCGAGACACTTTACCGGTTAACGCAGCGGTCTCGGCGTGGGCTGGTGATGATCGGACCGCTCACCAGATCGACTGGTCTGGAGTAATACTTTGGAGATACTTAAATATAGCAAGGAACATATCTGGGCTGTACTCGACGACGATGGCCACATCACCATCGGCATATCGGAATTCGCCCAGGAAGAGCTAGG